>WQWB01000022.1 GCA_009785555.1 Defluviitaleaceae bacterium
AATTGACGGACGAACAGACGCTCGTTATCGAATCCGGCCACCCCCTTGGCCTGTTTCCGTCACCCAAATCCGCACCACGTGTCATCATCACCAACGCGCTGATGGTTGGGATGTTTGACACGCCGGATCACCTGGAGGTCGCCCAGCAACTCGGCGTGGCCAACTACGGGCAGATGACGGCGGGCGGCTGGATGTACATAGGGCCGCAGGGCATCGTCCACGGTACCTTTAACGTGCTGCTAAATGCAGGGCGTTTAAAGCTGGGTATCGGAAACAATGGAGACCTAAAGGGAAAGCTCTTCGTCACCTCCGGCCTTGGCGGCATGAGCGGAGCACAAGGCAAGGCCTGTGAAATCGCTGGCGGTGTGGCAATCATCGCCGAAGTCGATTCATCCCGTATTGAAACGCGCCACGTACAAGGCTGGGTTTCCTACAAAACATCATCCTGTCAAGAAGCCTTCGCCATTGCACTAGAAAAAATAACCACAGGCACGCCTTATTCCGTAGCCTACCGCGGCAATGTTATCGACCTGCTCCAATTTGCAGTTGACAATAATATACACATAGACCTCCTCTCCGACCAAACTTCCTGCCATGTGCCATACGAGGGCGGCTACTGCCCAGCTGGGCTGACATTTGAAGAGAGGACAGCAATGCTTTCCGACCATGGAAAGCGCGGAACGTTCCGGAGTTTAGTTGACGAGAGTTTAAAACGGCACTTTTCACTTATCAAAGCTTTGGTAAATAAAGGCGCGTATTTCTTCGATTACGGCAACGCTTTCCTTAAATCCGTGTACGACGCCGGTGTTTTGGAGGTTTCCAAGAACGGCACCGACGAAAAAGACGGCTTCATTTTCCCATCCTACGTGGAGGACATTATGGGACCCGAACTGTTTGACTACGGCTACGGACCGTTCCGCTGGGTCTGCCTTAGCGGCAAAGACGAAGATTTAGCGAAGACAGACACGGCGGCCATGTCCATGATAAACCCAAGCAGACGCGGGCAGGACAGGGACAATTACATCTGGATACGAGACGCGGAAAAAAACAAGATGGTTGTTGGCACGAAGGCACGTATTTTATACCAGGACGGCGAGGGGCGGCGCGACATCGCCTTAAAATTCAATGAAATGGTGCGCGACGGCATTGTAGGGCCTATTATGCTTGGCAGAGACCACCATGACGTAAGCGGTACAGACAGCCCCTTTCGCGAGACAGCAAACATCAAGGACGGCTCCAACGTCATGGCCGACATGGCCACGCAATGCTTTGCCGGCAACGCCGCACGCGGCATGAGCCTCGTAGCACTCCATAATGGCGGCGGGGTAGGTATAGGCAAAAGCATAAACGGCGGTTTCGGCTTAGTTTTGGATGGATCAGAACGTATAGACAAAATCATAAAATCTGCTGTCATGTGGGATGTATATGGCGGCGTAGCGCGCAGAAGTTGGGCGAGGAACGAAAATGCGATAAAAACGTCTGAAAACTACAACAATACAACAAGCGGGCATATAACAATACCATTTGTGCCAAAAGAGGGATTGATTGAAAATTTAATAACCCGGCAACCTCATGAAGGTTAACCATTGAAGATTATCAAATGCGATGAAACCCAATTCACCAACGATTTCTTTGATTTAATAATCGGCTTGTGGTACGGTGATAAATATAACACTTTAAATAAGCAACACGCCGAGCATGTAAGACGCTCATATCGTCTCCTGCGAATTGTTTGAAAAATTCCAACTAAAAGGCATAAGCACTTTACTTCTCGATGAAGTGTACCGCACAGAATCAAATCTGACGGCGGAGAATGCCTTTATACATACGCAGTAAACTGCGATTCCATGGTATTTTATATAAAACGCTGGTTCATCCCCGTCGCTCTGTTTCCCGGGTTAAACGGAGTTGGTGACGACGGGCAAGTATTTTTGTATAAAAAACTATGATTGCCGCCAATAAATATATAATGAGCCGAGGGTTATAATATGGATCTTATTAAGCTGGATTTACAAAACGATATAATGATAAAAGCATTGCTTCCATTATACCAAACATATGAGGCTGAGATATCGGAGGAGGAGCTTTTGGAACTATTCCCGCCCGATACGCCGCTTAATGATATGCTTGCGGAGATGCATGGGTATTTTGAAGGCAAGCCTGTTTATATATGCGTGGTTGATGGCGCATATAAAGGGTTTGTCAGTTATCACATGGATACCAAGGATACGCCGGGCTTTGCGGATGGGTACGAAGGTTGGGGGCATTTATCCGATATCTTTATTGACAAAGATTCGAGAAAACAGGGTATGGGTAAAATGTTAGTTGAAAAGGCCGAGGAAGGGCTTGGAAAACTAGGCATAAAAGGTATTTACCTTACGGATATTGTAGGGAATGATAAATTTTGGGTATCATTAGGTTATGTGGATACAGGTAAAATTGAGCCGGATGAAGGCGGGCGGATTTACGAAAAAATATAATGTTGCTCTAGTATCAGCAAGAAGGATATTGGTTATGAAAATTATTTTATCGGTTTTATTAATTGGATCTATGCTTTTAATCTTTACATCATGTGCAACCCGCGTTTAGTACGACTATTCCGAGGATGCTTATGCAGAAGAAACAGCAGCCACGTTCCCCATCTGCCTTGATCTGGCCGCATACCTTTTTAGGCGTGTTGATGAACTGCTGGACATAGACGGTGCCTATCTTTGGGGCGTACCGCTGCATGGCCCGGTGGTTATTGCAGATGCGATCTCCAGGTTTGCCGTTGCTAATATGCCGGATGTATGGAACGAAATATTTGTTAGAAATGGTGATGTATACGTCGGATTTCTGCCTGAAAGCGTACGCATACTGGTGCACGAACTTTTCCACGCACGTCAAGATGAATTGTTTATCGGCAGAATCAATGCACAGGCCGCGCAGGCAAGAAACATTCATATAAACGAACTTAACACCGCATCAACGTACGTTTAGAAGCAAACGCCTTAATTTATGCCTTAAACACTACCGGTGATGAAAGGCTGGCCGCAATAAACGATGCCCTCTCCATCCGCACAGAACGTAGGCGGCTAAACCCCTCGACCGACGCCGGCGAAACCCATTTTGAAATTATGGAAGGTTTAGCCATATATACGGAAATGATGCTTACAATAAACACATTTACCGAAAGAACGGAGTTTTTAGAAGCCTTTAACAACAGGCTATTTTCAAGCGGTATATTCAATTTATTTGGCTACAGCACAGGTGCGCTTTATGCTTTGCTCTTGGATGAAATAGGCGCAGATTGGCGGTACAATATCAGTTGGAATACAAACTTGTCGGCGATTTTGAAAGAAGCCGCCGGGATAACAGAACTTGTTCCGTTTAACGAAATTAACTTAGAGCGTTATGGATACACAGAAATTAGAAATATAGAAGAAGCGTATGCGTCCGAAATAAAACGGCTTAAAACCCTTGCGGTTGAAGCGTTTAGCGGGCCGATACTGTTTTTACCATGGGGGGGGTGACATAATCTTTGATGCAAGCACGGGTGACGGACATATGTTCGATATACAATTACCCGTTCTTTTAAACAGTAACATTGTCCGATTTAACTACGGTTACCCGGATATAATGCATATTCATAATGTTAACGATATAATAAACGTTGTTTACGGAAACATTATTATAGATGCCCCTTTCGGGCGGATAGAGATAACCGTTGGTTTCTTTACATGTGGTTTTCGCGTTAATTGGCGGAAGGAGATACTGGCATACGGCCTTCTAATAGACGGCAACATTGTTACCGCTCCGGGCTGGGTGCTTACTCTTAACGAGGGGTTTTATATACGAACCGGAATAGGCGGCGTGCATTACGCCATCGGACCTGTTCTAGGCAGATAATAAATTTTTGGAGGTATAAAATGAGACTAATCGAATGCGTACCAAACTTTAGCGAGGGCCGCAACTTAGCGATCGTAGAAAAGATTGTGGACGAATTCCGCGCCAAAGAAGGCGTACGGTTACTGGACTACTCCAGCGACGCGGACCACAACCGCAGCGTCGTTACAATTATGGGCGAACCAGCTACCGTTGCTGCCGCCGTCGTACGAGCTGTCGGCGTTGCCGTGGAATTGATCGACCTGACAAAACACAGTGGCGAACATCCGCGCATGGGCGCTGTAGACGTCATACCATTCATACCCATTAAGAACGTTGATATGAATGAATGTGTTGAACTGTCCAAAGAAGTCGCAAAAGAATTGTTTGAAAAATATAGTCTTCCGGTATACCTCTATGAGAACTCATGCTCCGCCGAAACACGCCGCAACTTGGCAGATGTGCGTAAGGGTGAGTATGAAGGCCTAGAGAAAAAAATGAAACGTGCGGGTTGGAAGCCAGATTTCGGCGAGGCACCACATCCCACCGCTGGGGCCGTCGCCGTCGGCGCACGGGAGATTTTGGTTGCATATAATGTAAACCTCGGCACTTCGGATGTTGCTATCGCCGACAAGATCGCCCGCGTTGTACGCCATGCCGGCGGCGGTTTGCGCTTTGTTAAAGCCATGGGTATAGAGCTTGCGGAGCGAAATGTCGCACAGGTTTCAATGAATTTAACTGATTATAAAAAGTCCTCTATTTACCGTATATTTGAGCTGATTAAAATCGAAGCGGCGCGGTACGGTGTACCTGTTATCGGCAGCGAGGTTATCGGTCTTGTACCAATGCAAGCCCTAGTTGATGCTGCAGAATATTATTTGCAAATTGAGAATTTCAGCATCAACCAAGTCATCGAATCGAGATTAATAAACCATGGCCAGAATAATTGACCTTTTAATAAAATCCGATAAAATTGTATGGTTTGATGATGCAAACGGCGATAAAATGCGTATCTTCGATGGGTATATCTCCATTGAGAGCGGCAAAATTGCGGAACTTTCCATAGTACGTCCAGAAAACGCTAGAACCTTTATAGATGCAACGGGCAAAACCGTTACGCCCGGGCTTATCGACGCACACACGCACCTCATCCACGGCGGCTCGCGTGAAAACGAGATGTCCATGAAGCTTCATGGTATGTCATACCTCGATATTCTACGCGCAGGCGGTGGAATATTAAGCACGGTGGCGGCCACTCGGGCAGCCACGAAGGACGAGCTGAAGGCCAATGCTCGAAGGTCACTAGATATAATGCTTTCGCACGGGACAACTACGGTAGAGGCAAAATCCGGTTACGGCTTGGATTTTGACACGGAAGTTAAGCAACTGGAATGCACGGCGGAACTTAACGCCGAGCATCCCGTGGATATAATCTCAACGTACATGGGCGCACACGCCATGCCTCCAGAATATAAAGAAAACCGCCGCGGCTACATTGATTTAATGCTGAACAAGGTTCTACCCTATATAAAAGAACGTGGGTTAGCAGAGTTTGTTGACATTTTTTGCGAAGATGCGGCGTTTAGCGTGGCTGAATCGAGAGAGATACTTACGGCTGCAAAAAATTTGGGGTATAAACTCAAAATTCACGCCGATGAGATCGTTCCTATCGGTGGAGCGGTGCTTGCGACGGAATTGGGCGCTGTTTCTGCAGAACATCTTTTAGCCACGGATCACACAGATTATCCACGGATTTCTTCTGCAGGCGTAACGGCCGTCCTTCTGCCAGCTACGGCATTTTACCTAATGAAGGATTACGCCAAGGCACGGGAAATGATCGACGCCGGTGTGCGCGTTGCCCTAGCGACGGACTTTAACCCCGGCAGTTGCCCGACGGAAAATTTACAAGCTGTTATAACCTTTGCCGCCTTTGGCATGAAGCTGACGACCGAGGAAGTGCTTAGAGGCATGACCATAAACGCCGCCTACGCCGTCGGGCGGCAGGGCATAATCGGCAACCTGCGGCAGGGAATGGCGGCGGATATCGTAATTTGGAACGCTCCAAACCCGGATTATTTGTTGTATCGCTTTGGGATTAACCACGTCGAAACCGTGGTTAAGAATGGCAAAATAACCGTGAACAAACCGACATTTAAGTTATAGAGGATTTCCTAGTTGGCTATTACCGAAATTAAAGATTATTTTTTTAGTTAATTGAAAAAACGGAGGAAAATATGCTATTAAACATGAATATAAAGGATTTCAACGCCCTGCTCGCGTCTAAAGAGCCCGCACCCGGCGGCGGCTCGGTGTCTGCACTTTCCGGCTCATTAGCAGCGGGGCTTGGCCTTATGGCGCATGCGCTTACGGTAAACAAAAAAGCTTATGCTGAGGTGTCCGACGAAGTTAAAGCCACGATGTCCAAAGCGTCGGCGAAGTTAGAGGCTCTTAAATCTCACTTAGAGGAACTGGTGGAAGACGACACGGCCGCGTTTAACGAATTTATGGCGGCAATGAAGATGCCCAAATCCACAGATAACGAAAAAGCCGCGCGCAAAGCCGCCATGGATATCTCCGGAGAAAGGATTATAGATGTCCCATTCTCCACGCTGAAACGCTGTTACGAAGTGCTGGAGATCCTAACCGAAATCCTGCCATTATGCAACTCCAACTGCATCAGCGACCTTGCCGTCGGCGCAAAGATTGCGTATGCCGGCATGTATGGAGCAAAGTACAATGTTTGCATAAACAACCCAAAGGGCGAAAAGCGGGAAAAGCTTCATTACGAAATGGAAAAAATGTTTGATAAAGCCACGGAATATACCGAAAGGATACACGAATATACGATGAAGTCTTTTGAAGGTGAAAATTGATGAACGAATTATCATTATCCGGCCATAACCTTACAATTGGTGATGTTATTGACGTTGCCGTAAATATGCGACCCGCCAACTTAACGCGCGAATCGAGGGAATCCATCGTAAAGTCCAACGAAGTCGTTAAGCAAAAAATTGCGGCTAAGGAAATAGTGTACGGCATTACCACGGGTTTTGGCAATTTGGCCAATGTCGTTATAGATACCGAAAAGTCCGCCCAGCTACAGAAAAACCTAATAATAAGCCATGCTTGCGGCGTAGGTGAGCCGTTCCCTCCGGAGATCGTTCGTGCCATAATGCTCCTTCGCGCAAACGCGCTGGCTAACGGGTTTTCAGGCGTGTCACCGGCGTGCGTGGACACTTTGCTTGAAATGCTTAATAAGAACGTTATACCTTTCGTACCTTCGAAAGGTTCGCTCGGCGCATCCGGCGATTTGTGCCACCTTGCACACATCGCACAGGTTATGATGGGTTTGGGTGAGGCGTTTTATGGCGGGGAACTGTTACCAGGCTGCGAAGCTCTGAAACGCGCTGGCATCGCGCCGTTCGCCCCGATGGGTAAGGACGGGCTTGGGCTTATAAACGGCACGCAGGCCATGTCGGCAATCGGCGCATTCGCATGTTACGACGCGCATAGGCTTTTGATGGTCGCAAATACCGCCGCCGCGCTTACACTGGAGGCGCTTGGCGGATGTATTGACGCGTTTGACGAACGCCTACACAAGGTACGGCCCCACCCCGGGCAAGTTAAATGTGCGGCGGATATACGGCAGCTTCTCGAAGGCAGTTTAAATATAGGTAAATCCGGCCGCGTACAGGACGCGTACTCCCTCCGCTGCGTGCCGCAGGTACACGGCGCGTCTTGGGATGCGGCAAACTACGCCGCCAATGTGCTAACGATAGAGATAAACTCCGTTACGGATAACCCGATTGTATTTAAGGATGAGGGTAACGTTATATCCGGCGGCAACTTTCACGGCCAGCCGCTTGCATTAAGCCTTGATTTTCTAGGCATCGCCATGGCGGAACTTGCAAACATATCGGAAAGGCGGACGGAACGCCTTGTAAACCCAACCCTAAGCGGCTTACCAGGATTTTTAACGAAGGAACCCGGCGTAAACTCCGGCTTTATGATACCGCAGTATACGGCGGCCTGCCTCGTGTCTGAAAACAAAGTGCTAGCACACCCGGCATCCGTTGATTCGATCCCAACGTCTGCTAACCAGGAGGACCATGTGTCCATGGGCGCGATATCAGCACGTAAATGCAACGAAATTATTAAAAACACACGATATGTCCTCGCCATAGAACTGATGTGCGCCGCGCAGGCCGTTGATATCGGCGGAAATGTGGCCGGACTAGGCACCTATACCAAGAAAATATATGAAGCAATACGCGCCGCCATACCTAGATTAGATAACGACCGCTACCTCGCACCGGATATAGAAAAGTTAGCGGAAATGGTGGCGGATGGTGTGTTTAATAAAATAATCGTTTAACCATGGCCAGCCCCACGAACCGCATATCCCAACCACGAAATACATGAAAAATAAGAAGGTGTAAAATGAATTATAAGAATGAGATTGCCAAACTTTTAGGTAATATTATTGAAATGCCTATTGATGAGATTGAATTAAGCGTCGAAACCCCGGCAAATGCCGCAATGGGTGACTTTGCGTTCCCCTGCCACAAGCTTTCAAAAGCGATGCGCAAAGCGCCTAATATGATTGCGGCGGAGTTTGCTGACAAAATCGGCGTTTCCGTTAATTGTTTTGAAAGAATCGAAGCCGCCGGCCCATATCTAAACTTTTTCGTTAATAAATCGGCCTATGTAGCCAATGTTATTAACGAGATCTGCGAAAAACGCGATAACTACGGCACGCGGGATGTTGGTATTGGCAAAACGGTCTGCATCGACTACTCCTCCCCCAACGTCACGCACGAGTTCCACATCGGCCATTTATACTCCACCGTTATCGGCGCAGCTCTCTATCGCATGTACAAATTCCTAGGCTACAACACCGTCGGCATCAACTACATCGGAGACTGGGGTTCACAGTTCGGCAAACTGGTATATGCGTTTACTGAATGGTCTTCGCTTGAGCAAGTAGAGCTAGGCGGATTAGACGAACTGACCCGCGTTTACGTAAAATACCATGTAGAGGAAGAAAAGAACCCCGAACTTAAGCAATCGGCCCGTAGTTGGCTGGTACGGATGGAGCAAGGTGACGAGACGGCACTTGCCCATTGGCGCATGATTTGCGACATCTGCCTTGCCTCAATGGATAAAACATACAAGCGATTAGGTATCAGCTTTGATTCCTATCGAGGCGAATCCTATTACAATGATAAAATGACCGCCGTCGTCAATGAACTTCAGGATAAGAAATTGCTGACTGAGAGCGACGGTGCGCAGATTGTTGATCTGACCGAACACAAGATGCCCGTATGCCTGATTTTGCGCGGCGACGGAGGTACGCTCTACCCCACGCGCGACATCGCCGCGGCGTTTGACCGCAAGGAAATGTACGGCTTCCACAAATCCCTATATGTTACAGATTCGCGCCAATCTCTGCACTTTGCCCAGTGGTTTAAGGTTGTGGAGCTTATGGGCTATAATTGGGTGCAAGACATGGTACACATACCATACGGCCTTATGTCGCTGGAAAGCGGTGCGCTTTCCGCCAGAAAGGGTAATGTTATACACCTTGAAGACTTTTTTAACGAAGCGGCAAGGCGGATTATGGCGATTATAAACGAGAAAAACGCGTCATTGCCAAACAAGGATGCTGTGGCGGAAGCCGTGGGCGTTGGCGCGGTCGTGTTTGACGCGCTCAACAAAACCTGCATAAAGGACAAGGTTTTCTCATGGGAATCCGCGCTTAACTTTGACGGTGAGACTGGCCCGTACGTGCAATACACCCACGCCCGAGCCGCATCCGTGCTTGAAAAGGCCGCCGATGCGCCGGATGTAGCTGGCATTGACTTCTCCGCTCTAACGGACGAGGCCGCGTTCACGCTGATAAAGTCCCTCGCCTCCTTCCCTGACAAAATACGCGAAGCCGCAGAGAAGTACGAACCTTTTATACTCTCGCGTGCACTTATAGGCATAGCACAGAACTTTAACAAATTCTACCACGACAACCCAATCCTCACAAGCGAAGCGCATGTAAGGAACGCGCGCCTGTGTATGGTTAGGTGCGTTAAGGATGTTCTTAAGACTGGTCTTGCGCTTTTGGGTCTTAAGGCACCGGAAAAAATGTAAGCAGATTACGAAATGTGGATTAATTGGGTAATATTTATCGGAATAACCGCATCATTTCAAATATCCCACTTTATATTACGCAGGTATAAAGTGGGTATGAAAATAATACGGATTTCCGGTTATCTATCATATCTTTGTTTCATAGATGTTATTGGTGTCCTTTTTGGATTACACGGATACATGCTTATTTATATATCTAGCGAAATAAGGCTTGGTTTCTATTTATTTGCTCTATTTACGTTTTTAAGATATCCGCTATATACGTTTTTCCAAGCACTGTTCCAACTTGCGGGAGATTTTTACATAAAAAGACTAAAACACATAAGGATGCCAACCAAAAATACTTACACACAAAAAACCGAATATATTTTACCCTTCAAGGGTAAATGGACAGTACGTGGCGGAGGAATGGACAAACGGTTGCGCCATAGGGGTTCTGTATCACAGACATATGCTTATGATTTTGTCATAATGGATGGCTATGGGAAGTCCTGCCAAGGTAATTCTACGGATTTACATAACTATTTCTGCTACGCAAAAGATATAATTGCCACGGCCGACGGTATTGTTGTTCAAGTGCGTAAAAATGCAAAAGATAGCCTCGTTGATGGGGTTAAGGCATATTGCGGCTCTTCCGATATAAGGGGAAATTATATAACGATTAAGCATAATGATGGTGAATACAGCGTGTCCGCCCACCTTATGCCCGGCAGCATTGTTGTTGAAGCCGGAGATAAGGTTAAGCAGGGTATGGTTATCGCTAAATGCGGCAATTCAGGTAATTCATCCGAACCGCATTTGCACTTTCAGTTTCAATCCGGAAAGAGTTTCTTTTTTTCTGCCGGACTTCCCCTTGCTTTCAAGGGAATAACTGCACAAAATAAAACGAATTACAAAATGGCAGACCGGCGTTCTACCGAAAACAATCTACAGATAGCCGGAGATAAGGTTTATATTGGCAGAGGGCTTGAGGTTTATAACGAAATATAAATTTGTAACAGTCTCTGGCGAACAAAGTTCGCCCCTAAAATCTTATTTGCCAAACTTTGCTTTTTATGGTATACTTGTTGGAGTGATTTTTTTCGGAGGAAGCAAATTGAGCGAAACAAAAGCAAAACGGCCCGCAAATACAAAAAACACGCCCAAACCCGGCGCAAAAAAAACCACCGCCAAGGCCGGGCAAAACGTTAGACCGTCAGCCAAAGCGGGTAGGCATGCCCCACCCCAACGAGAAGAAATGAAGCCCGAAATAAAGATTGAGGTTATAGCGATATGTCTCTTTTCACTTGCCGTGCTTCTTTTTTTCGGCGTTATTATTAGCGGCGGACTTAACGTTTTTAACGGCAACCTAAACCGCTTCCTTGTCGGTCTTTTCGGCTTTGGCGCTTATCTTCTACCGTTCGCGTGTGTGGTTTGGGGTATCTCCATTTTGGCAAAAAAGGGCGCTGGCATACGCAAGCGTAGATTTTTTATGTATGCCGCCCTTTTCGTTATTCTCATCACATTCATCCATTTAGCCTCCAGCGGCGGCACGGCGGCATACGGCTACCCGTTCGGCGACCGCGCCGTATATTCTTATGAAAACGCCTCGGCAGGCACGGGCGGTATAATTGGCTTCACCTTTACATGGCTTTTATCGTTCCTTGGTCGCGCTGGTTCTTTTATCGTACTTGTTTCCGCTTTCATAATTCTCATAATAATATTGACAGGGCGTTCACTTTTCAACATTCTTGGTATAATTTTCTCCTCATCCGGCAAAAAAATCACAGATGCACACCGTAACAGGCAAAGCCGCGCCGCACAAAACCGCTACAAAGAACCGGTAGCCCACACCAAACCTACGCTGCCTCCACAAAAAAAGCAATCATATGACTTTGACTACACACCAGGTACGCCGGACGATTACGTCTACGAACAACACGGCAAATCCGGCCTCGGCTTGCCAACCCTAACCCCGATTGATACAAGTTATGAAAAATATTCCAAACGCAAAATCGTTGACTTCATCGTTGACGACAGCGATTTGTCCGACGACAACGCCGAACATGCAGTTTTCGAAATACACGAACCGTCCGTTGACTTTGACGAGAATATCGAAGAATATGAGGAATATGTTGACAGCGATGAAGAATTTACTGATGATAATATTGCCGTTTCTGATGACGAATACGATGAATATTATGACGAAACGCCTATCTACGCCGCAAATATAGACCCCCTCTTCGCTGATTACGCGGAAAATGAAGAGGAGAATTTTGAAGAACATATTGAAGAATACGAAACAGACGACAACATTGGCTCAAGCATAAATATCGAAGGCACCGGGATAGAAGGCTACGTCTCCAAAACCCTCACAGCTATCGGCGATGCTGACTTTGTCGCTGCAAGCGAAACGAATGAAGAAGACCAAACCGGCCACGTCCCGCAACTTACCGCCGTATGTAAAAAAACAGTGGACGAAGTTAACAGACCGTATGTTTTACCGTCTGTGGATTTACTGAACGTCAATACCTATGTCCCATCCACAAAATCCAAGGTGCAAATAGAAGCGAACGCCAGAAAGCTGGAGGAAACGCTAAAATCCTTCGGGGTTACGGCTACCGTGGTTGCCGCAACGGTTGGCCCAACGGTTACGCGGTATGAAATATCCCCGGGCGTTGGCGTAAAGGTATCAAAGATTTCGGGCTTAGCGGACGACTTGGCTCTCAGCCTTGCCGCTCTCGGTATACGCATCGAAGCCCCAGTACCCGGCAAATCCGTTGTGGGGATAGAAATCCCCAATACCGAAGTGCAAACGGTCTTTCTGCGCGATGTGGTTGACAACGACATTTTCCACGGCTTCCCCTCCCGCATCGGCTTTGCTGTAGGTAAGGATATCGCCGGCAATTCCGTAATCGTGGACATCGCAAAAATGCCGCACCTTCTAATCGCCGGCGCAACCGGTGCGGGCAAATCTGTCTGTATAAACACGATAATCGCAAGCATTTTATTAAAATCCACACCGGAAGAAGTTAAGATGCTGATGATAGACCCAAAGGTCGTTGAGCTTAATGTATACAACGGCATCCCGCATTTAGAGATCCCCGTCGTTACCGACCCGCACAAAGCCGCGGGTGCGCTGTCCTGGGGCGTACGCGAGATGAACGAGCGTTATAATGCTTTCGCCAAGACGGGGACGCGTGATTTAAAGGGATACAACGATAAATTGGCAAAAGAGGGTATAAAACCCCTGCCACAGATTATCATAATAATAGACGAACTTGCGGATTTAATGATGAGCTGCAAGGCAGACGTGGAGCAAAACATCTGCCGCCTTGCCCAAAAAGCCCGCGCCGCCGGCATCCACCTTATCATCGCGACGCAAAGGCCGTCGGTTGATGTCATAACTGGTCTCATCAAGGCCAACGTGCCAAGCCGCCTAGCTTTTGCCGTTACCAGCGGAACAGACTCTCGCACGATTTTAGACATGGTCGGTGCGGAGAAGCTATTAGGCAAGGGTGACATGCTCTTCTCACCGGCAGGCCTAGCCAAACCCCAGCGCATACAGGGCGCGTTCATCACAGACGCGGAGGTGGAACGCCTCGTCACCTTCATCAAAACGGAAAACGGCGAAGCGGAGTACGACGAGGAGAAAATCGAACGCATCACCGCAAACGACAAGACGATGGACGAAAATGACTTCGGCGAGGACGCGGACGAGCATATCCACGAAATAATCGCTTTCGTTACGGAGCAGGGCAAGGCGTCCATATCCCTTATCCAGCGCAAGTTCCGCCTTGGCTACAATCGCGCCGCGCGCATCGTCGACATGTTAGAGGACCGAGGCATAGTCGGCCCCGCGGACGGGACGAGCAAGCCGCGTAAGGTTCTTGTCGGCCCACACGCGTAATATAGGAATCATGGACAATAAAATATATTATAAAGCCAAGAGATTTTTTCCAGATAAAACATATGAAGATTTTTCGGGAATAACAGCTAGGGAAGAAATTGTAACTTTCGATTCTCTGTGTGAAGTTGTAAATGTTGAAGGAATTAATGGTACTGAATATTTATGCGATTGGAATTATGGCGTATCAGATCTCAAAGTATTATTATCTAAACCTTTAAAACACGATGAGCAAATTATAGCTTGCTTTAGAAATCCTACGAAAAATCATGAATTTCATAAACTTGATGTTAGGTTTGAATTTTGCGGGTATGATCTAAGCGACAACACTATGACTAGTGCAATCACTAATTCCGGCGGCGGTTTTGATAAAGCAATACCCTATAACACGCTCAACCAATACGGGTTAATCAGTAATTTTAATGTCGCAATTACTTGTCGTTATCTCTTGGAACAACTTTATGGCGAGATAATTGTTGGTGACCCTCACGCATATTGTGATATTTTTGAGATTTGGCGTACATTAAAACTTTAACTCCTCCGCGGACGGGACAAATAAGCCGTATATGAAACTTGTCGGTTCACACGCATGGTCGTTGTATTATCTGGAGGCACTATGCGACGTATTTTTATATTCGGGTCGTCCGGCTCAGGGAAAACTACGCTTGCGAAGCAGTTGGGTAAACTACTGTCTTTGCAGGTACACCATTGCGATAGAATTAGGCAAATAGAAAATTGGGACTGGAAACCTTTAAGCGAAATCCACGCCCTAGTAAGCGAAATTATAAACGGGGATAAATGGATTTTAGAAGGCTATCCCACAGCAGAAATGATACCCGCATGTTTGGCGCGCGCCGATGTTATCATTTTTACTGACCTCAACAGGTTTCTGTGTATGTACCGTGTTTTAAAACGCAGCTTTCGTTACCACGGCAAGGTACGCGAAGATGTCGGCGATGGGTGTAAAGAAGGCTTCCCCCCACTTGGCTTATGCCGCGTGATATGGAGGTTCCGCAGGGAATGGCGGCAACGTTGTATCGGTTGGTTATTCGCCTGTAACAAACCTGTACATCACTTAAAATCACGCAGGCAGGTACAACGGTTTATAAATAAGATAAACTCCGCTTATCACACGATATAATAATATAGCAAAATAATGACTAGAAAATATCAAAGGAGATTTAAATAAAGATGACAGACATTCAAATCGCAAACGCCGCAAAAATGCTTCCCATAAAAGAGGTTGCAAAAAACTTTGGTATCAGTGAAGATTATTTAGAATTTTACGGCAAATACAAAGCCAAGCTTAATGATGATTTATACGACAGCTTAAAAGACAAGCCCAACGGCAAGCTGATTTTGGTAACGGCAACGAACCCAACACCGGCCGGCGAAGGCAAGACGACGACGACAATAGGCCTTTCACAGGCGCTTAATAAAGTCGGCAAAAAGGCCATTGCCGCACTGCGTGAGCCGTCCCTCGGCCCGTGCTTTGGCGTTAAGGGCGGTGCTGCCGGCGGCGGATACGCCCAAGTCGTGCCTATGGAAGATATAAATCTGCATTTTACCGGCGATTTCCACGCCATTACGTCAGCTAACAATCTTCTGTCCGCCATGATGGACAACCATATCCAGCAAGGCAATGATTTAGGCATAGACCCGCGCCGTATTATCTGGAAGCGTTGCTTGGATATGAACGACCGTGCATTACGCAACGTAGTAGTAGGTTTGGGTGGAAAATCGGACGGCATACCGCGGCAAGATGGGTTTATGATCACCGTTGCAAGCGAAGTAATGGCCATCCTCTGCCTAGCTGAGGATTTAAAGGATCTGCGTGAACGCCTCGGCAATATCATAATCGCATACAATTACGACGGTGCCCCCGTTACCGCACGTGATATTAAAGCCCACGGCTCAATGGCTGTCCTCCTTAAAGATGCCATCAAGCCGAACATCGTGCAAACGCTTGAAAACACACCCGCCCTCGTACACGGCGGCCCGTTTGCCAATATCGCGCATGGCTGCAACTCTGTTAGGGCAACGAAAATCGCACTTAAACTCGGCGACTACTGCGTTACCGAGGCGGGTTTCGGCGCGGATCTTGGCGCAGAAAAGTTCTTAGACATAAAATGCCGCAAAGCCGGCCTTAAACCGGACGCGGCAGTTATCGTAACGACTATCCGCGCACTTAAGTTCAACGGCGGCGTTGAGAAAACGCACCTTAACGTCGAAAACGTGGACGCATTAAAAAAAGGCATAGACAACCTGCTCGCGCATATTGAGAACATGCAGAAGTTCAATATCCCTGTTGTCGTCAGCCTTAACCACTTTAATACGGACACCGATACCGAGGTAGATGTTGTCCGCCAAAAGTGCGAAAACCTGGGCGCGGCCTTCGCCCTGTGCGGCGTATGGGCAAACGGCGGAGCCGGCGGCATAGAACTTGCAAACCTTGTTATCAAAGCGGCTGAAAGCGGCGCTGCCAATTTCACCCCGCTATATAAAGACGATATGAGCATCACCAAGAAAATAGAGAAAATCGCCAAAGATATTTATGGCGCAAGCGGCGTAAATATGCTTGCTCCTGCTAAAGCGGAGATTGCCAAAATCAACAAACTAGGCTTCTCCCACTTACCAGTCTGCATGGCGAAGACGCAGTATTCCCTATCAGATAACCCTGCCCTCCTCGGGCGCCCTACAGGCTTTGAAGTAACCGTGCGCGAAGTCCGCCTCTGCGCCGGCGCAGGTTTTATCGTCGCCGTAACAGGCGATATAATGACTATGCCTGGCCTACCTAAAGTACCTTCGGCGGAGTTTATAGATATTGATGAAAACGGTAGGATTGATGGGTTATTCTAATTAATCCCCCCTTCTATCAAAGTGCGGCTCGTTTTTCACCTAAATGAGTAACTATTAAAAAGATAAAAACGGAGGACGGAAATGAAAGACCTATTCAAAACCAATAAAATGTTCCGCCTGCTTTTATGGTACCAGTTTTTTTCTGGCCTCGGCGGCGGCGTATTTTCGTTTTTTATGCTGTTTTCCGTACACATGTTATATCGAAACCCGATATACACAGGTATAGCCGGGTTTTTAATGTCGGCTCCATTTATCTTCGCTTTCGCCGTTGGCCCGGTGATAGACAGGCGCAACAAAGTCACAATCATGCGCCTAACTACGTTTTTGGAGTTTGCGGTACTAGCCATGCTAGTTGTTACCCCATTCCAGGAACGGCTCGGCGTTATGTTCATGTTCGCCGTTATTTTTATCTATTCCCTAGCGGCATTATTTGAGGCTCCGGCAGGTACAGCTCTGCTTCCCAATATCGTGGCCGAAGATAAGATTATGGAGGCGAACTCCCTTATACAAATCATATCAATAACAGGCGGGATCGTCATTGCCATCGTATTGTTCGTAATTATGGGCGATACAATCAATAACGGCTACGCAGACTCTGGCAGCTTTATTTCATTTGAATTGGTTTATGGGATATCTGCCGGCTTCTTGGCACTTGCCCTCTTGTTCGCAATATTACTAAGATGCCCCTCGGCACAGGTCAATGGCAAACCTGCCGCCGCAAACTATTTAAGAGACTTAAGGGAAGGTGCAAAATTCCTCCGTCACAATGTATTATTCTATATAACGATAGCCATGGTGGCAAAATCCTTCGTAATCGAAGTCGCTTACATAAGTATGCCAGCTTTTGCGGAGTACCATGTCGGCGCGCAAGGTTATGTTGTCTTAACCGTGATAAGCATGGCAGGTGTGCTTGCCGCATCCTTCCTGGTAGGCTTATTTGGCAAGCGCTTTAGGGTTGGGCAGCTGCTTCTTGTTGTAACAGCACTCCAAGGCGGTATGCGAATCCTCTTCGTATTTATTCTTCCGGAGCAGTATTATTTGGGGCTTGGAGTACATTTCCTATTTTCTGCACTCGGTGCGGCGTCAGGCGTTGTTGTGCAGACCTTAGGGCAGAAAATTCCGCCAAAGGATATGGTCGGCCGCGTAAACACGATCAGCACAACCTTCGCGGCCATATTCGTCGCTATCGGCGCATTGGCCGGCGGCCTTATAGGCAATGTCGTGCCGGTTGTGGATCATATATTCATATACCAAGGCATAGCATACGTGATAATCGGTATCTTTATAATCTCTATCCCAAGTATACGAAAGCTGCCTAAAGTTAATGAAATTGGAGACAATAAAACAGAAGACACGACAAGTATAGCGTAATGAAGCTAAAACAGTTATTTAGAGAGCGGATTGGCCCTCTTGTTTGCTTCGCAAACGGCCGAGTGGCACTCCGCGTTGCTGCGCAATTGGCAAACGAACTTGAGCGTCAGCGTACTTTGTCCGCGAACTTAGTAACTGTTTAATCTTCATTTAGCTATAAATAAATAGATCGGAGAAAAACTATGCCAGCACAGATAATAGACGGTAAAAAGATATCCGAAGACATAATAAGCGAGATAAGAGCCGAAGTCGCCGCACTTACAGGCAGGCCGCCATGCCTAGCCGTAGTGTTGGTCGGCAATGACCCGGCATCCGCCGTTTACGTCGGCAGCAAGAAAAAGATGTGCGAAAAGATCGGCATAACGTCGATCGAACGCATCTTACCGGCATCCGCATCCCAAGATGAGTTATTTACGGTAATTAAGCAGCTGAACAACGATGATGGCGTAGACGGCATCCTCATTCAATCGCCCTTACCAAAACACATCAACGAGCAGGCAGTCTTTAACTTCGTCTTGCCCGAAAAGGATGTGGACGGTTTCAGCCCAACAAACGCCGGCCTAACTGCACTGGGGGAAAGCGGCGGCCTTGTGTCCTGCACACCCGCCGGTTGCGTCGAGCTTCTGCGCCGCACGGATATAAATATGTCTGGAACAAATTGCGTAGTTATAGGCCGTTCCAACATCGTCGGCCGTCCCGTCGCTAGCCTTATGCTTAAAGAATCCGCTACCGTAACCATCTGCCACAGCAAGACGAAGAATTTGGCGCAATACACACGCCAGGCAGACATACTAATCGCCGCAATAGGAAAGAAGCACTTCGTTACTCCCGATATGGTGAAGGACGGAGTAGTTATCATTGACGTAGGCATAAACCGAACGCCTGATAGCAAAAAACTACATGGCGATGTGGACCCCGCCTGCGCGGAGAAGGCATCACATATTACACCCGTTCCCGGCGGCGTCGGCCCAATGACTATCGCGATGCTTATGTCAAACTGCCTAAAGGCATATAAGAGAAACCATGCCAAATAAGCCATCCCTAGCCCTTATATCCCTCGGGTGCGATAAAAACCTGGTTGAAAGCGAACGTATACTCGGAGCGCTTTCAAACGGTGTTTTTATCGTTTCTGATGTAAATGCCGCCGATATCGTTATCATCAATACATGCGGCTTTATCCAAGCTGCGGTTGACGAGGCGCATGAACAGATAAATGAAGTATTAAACCAGCGTAAATTAAACGCGCATGTAATCGTTACGGGTTGCTTTGTCCAGCGTTTCTTGCACGATCTTCCTCCGCAATATCCAGACATACACGCATTTGTTGCTGATTTTGCGGAAGTGCAGAAAGCCGTCGCAGATTTAGTTGGCGGCACGTGGAACGAAGGTCAATGGCGGGTACTTTCCACACCATCCCACTACGCCTACCTAAAGATCGCCGAAGGTTGCGACAACTGCTGTACATACTGTACAATCCCCCTAATAAAGGGCGGGCTGAAATCCGTACCGATGGACGAACTCCTATCCGAAGCCGCCGCCCTAGCAGCCACCGGCGTTAAAGAGCTTATCTTGATCGCGCAGGACACAGCCGTATACGGCAGGGATATCTACGGTGAAAGCCGTTTACCCCACTTATTGCAAGAACTGGCTAAAATACCAGCCATAAAATGGCTTCGCTTAATGTACTGCTACCCAGAACATATTTCCGACGGGTTAGTAGAGGAAATAGCAGCCAACCCCAAGGTGTGTAAGTATTTAGATATGCCTATCCAGCACTCAAGCAGCTCTGTATTGGATCGCATGGGGCGGAAGATGGATGAGAGCGGATTACGCGGTTTAATAACAAGGTTACGAACCCGCATACCCGGTATCGCGTTGCGTACGACGGTGATAACAGGCTTCCCCGGCGAAACCA
>WQWB01000023.1 GCA_009785555.1 Defluviitaleaceae bacterium
GCACCTGTTTCGCCGTAGGTTATGAGTTCATAGGGATAGAGAGCGATGTCGAAATCCAAATTGTTGTCTATCATAACTTGAAAGGCTTTGCCTTCTATACACTTTCCTCTATACTCATCAATAGGCTTACCAAAAAGCCGCCCGGCCGGCCTGTAGCGGTATCCGTAGATGCGGCCGTGGGTGCGCAACTCTTCCAAAAACTCAGGTGCAAGCTGTTCGTGTAACTCATTCGGTATATAACGTAAGGCGTTTTTAAGCGCAGTTTCGGTTTGTGCGGAGGTGAGGCGAAAACCCCTGCTGGGCGCACGGCGTATACCGGCGATAAATGTAGGATAATCAGGTAAATTATTGCTTAAATATAGATGCTCCATCCTCAATGCTCCATTCTTGTACGTATCCGCAATTAAAATTGTACCAGTATCAATTTTCAATTACGCCTATCGTCTTCTTGTTTAGTTAAATCAATAACTCTGTCAGCTGTTTTTGCGGCCTCGGTTTTTAACGTCTCAACGGCGTCTTCATATGCGTTGTCTCTAGGTGCGCGTACCCATTTGCACAGAGCCAATACAACCCTTGCCACTAATAAATCAATGCCGTCCGCTTCGGCGTGTGGCAGCCATTTATATTTGCCAACAAAATTATATTTGCCATCGGTTAATATATGTGCCCCGTTTTCGGTAATCAAATAAACTGCATTCCACGCAATAAGTAAATTTTGATAATGAATCGCGTTTAAATGCGGATGCATTATTTGTGGCCATTTTTCGCGCAGCAGTTCGCGGAAGCGGCGTTCCTTCTTTTTCACATAATGCGTATAAAGTGCGTGGTGATAATCTTCTAAGTTATCGTACAGCACTTCAAAACCTACAACAACAGGGTTGATAGTTGTTACGGAATTTGCCTGTTTTAAAGATACTTCTTCATCCGCTTTTTGTACTCGTTTGCGTCCAAACATTTTTATCTTCCTTGTACATGCTTTAAATAGGTTTCGGCAGTTATAATATCTACCGGGCGCGTAATTTTTATGTTTATAGGTGATCCGTCGACGATACGTACATCATGACCAAGCCGTTCGACAAGTTCGGAATCGTCCGTTCCCGTATAGCCGTCATTTTCGGCGGCAATTAGGGCATCGTGCAGGATGGATAGATGGAAAGCCTGCGGCGTTTGCGCCGAATAGACATTTGCGCGGGGGATGGTTTGGTGTATGCTTGGGCTGTTAGTTGCAGTGGGTTGGAAAGTAGACGGCGTGTTGACGCCCTTGCAAGCCTTTAATGTGTCCGTAACTGGTATGGCCGCAATCGCGCCGCCGTATATGTACGCAGCGGCGACGGCCTCGTCAAAGCAATGTTGCGGCGTAAGAGGCCTTGCCCCATCATGGACGATGACGATACTTCCGTCATCGCCTCCGCAATCGCGGCAAGCCAGAACACCGGCCAGTACGGATTTTTGCCGTGTATCGCCGCCTGCTACGGTTATAAACTTACTTAGCTGATATGTTTTGGCTATATCCGCCCACAAATCAACGTACTCTTCGTTTATAACCATAACGGCGGCATCAACCAGCGGATTGTCTTGCACAAGTTTGGCCGACATGGAAAGTACGGGCATAGCGTTTATTTTATGGAAGAGCTTCGGCTGCCCTACTGCTCCGCCGTCTGACGCGAAACGCTCGCCACGTCCGCCCGCAACAATGATTGCATATACATATTTGCCTAAATACATTTTTGTCCTTTATAGATATCATTTTAAAGTTATTTTGCCTTGATGTCAATTATTTGCTCTTATAGTTTATAACGCGTGCCGCGTTAATAACCGCGATAAGCGCGACGCCAACGTCGGCGAAAACGGCTTCCCAAATACCGATGCCGGCAATATTAAACGCGCCAAGGAACATAAAGATACCCTTAACGCCAAGTGCCAGTGCAATGTTTTGCCAAACTATACGTTTTGTGTAACGCGCGATGCGTATGGCATCCGCCAGTTTGTGCGGCTGATCCGTCATAAGGGCCACGTCGGCGGCCTCTATCGCCGCGTCGGAGCCCAAGCCACCCATGGCGATGCCTACGTCGGCCATTGCCAGTACGGGTGCATCGTTTATTCCGTCTCCAACGAAGATGAGCTTTTTCTTTGATACTTTTTGGCGGTTAAGTTCTTCAAGTTTCGTTACCTTATCGCCCGGCAAAAGTTCGGCGTAAACTTCATCAACGCCAGCCTCAGCGGCGACTTTCTCCGCAATCGTACGGTTGTCGCCGGACAGCATAACGACCTTACGTATGCCAAGTGACTTTAGTTCGGCAATGGCTGCCTTGCTGTCTTCCTTAAGCTCGTCGGATATAACGATGCAGCCAGCGTACACGCCGTCAACTGCCACATGAACCTTAGAGCCGATATCCTGGTTCTCAAAAACGGCTACGCCGACAGATGCCATCAGAACCGCGTTGCCGGCGTATATACGCCGCCCGGATGCCAGTACGCTAACGCCCTTACCAGCGATTTCTTCATACTCTAATAATTTGCCGTTATCAATGGGTTTATGGTGCTCCCTCATTATGGATAACGCGATTGGGTGTGTCGAAAAAGCTTCGGCGAAGGCGGCGGCTTCAAGCAATCCTTCTTTTGTAAAATTTTCTGCCGGGTATATATTTGTAACCTTAAATATACCTTTTGTAAGAGTGCCGGTCTTGTCAAATGCGGCAATGTCAACGTTTGCGAGGGCTTCCAGATAGTTTCCACCCTTAATTAGAATACCCTTGCGGGACGCACCGCCGATACCGCCGAAAAAGCTGAGCGGAATGGACAGAACCAGCGCACACGGACAGGAGATTACGAGGAAGATAAGCCCGCGGCGGAGCGAGTCGGCGAACGCCTCTTCAAAATAACCATGGAAGATGGTCGGGATAAGGACGATTACAAAGGCCAATGCGACTACGATGGGTGTATAGTATTTAGCGAACTTCGTGATGAATTTCTCCGTCGGTGCTTTTTTTGACGCCGCGTTTTCCACAAGGTCGATAATTTTGGCGACGGTGGATTCGCCGTAGGTTTTCGTAACCTTTATGCGTAGGAGGCCGGATTGGTTTACGCAGCCAGACAGCACGGCATCGCCAGGTGAAGTATTTCTGGGTATAGATTCACCGGTAAGAGCGGCGGTGTCAAGCATAGAACTGCCGGAGATTACGTCGCCGTCCAGCGGTATCTTTTCTCCGGGTTTAACGGTGATTACGTCGCCGATCTTAACGGATTCCGGTTCCACGCGTATAATTTCCCCGCCACGTTCGACGTTGGCGTAGTCAGGTCTTATGTCCATCAGTTCGGTGATACTGCGTTTTGACTTAGCTACTGCACGGCTTTGGAAGTATTCCCCCGTTTGGTAAAACAGCATAACCGCAAGCGCTTCCGCATATTCGCCGATAATTACCGCGCCGATGGTTGCTAGGGACATGAGGAAGTTTTCATTAAAGATATTGCCCCGGCGGATGTTTACGACGGCACGCCAAAGGATATCGTAGCCAAGAAGTACATAGCCGAAAATGAAGAGGGTGTAGTAAAGCCAGGCTTCAATAGGGGTTAGAAACTCTAATATTAAGCCGGTTGCGAGGAGGAACGCACCGAAGATTATGCGGTGTAGTTTATATTTTAAACTGTCGCCGTCCGCGGAGGCAGTGTGGTTTGTGCGTGTTTCGCGCTCGGAGACGACAACGTGGGATTCAAATTTATGGACGATATCTCTTAAGATTGTTTCTAAATCGCCGTTAAATCCATCCTTTACGACGATCTTTATCGTATGCTTTATAAAAATCAAATTTGCCGATTCTACGAATGGCAACGCGCCAACCGCCCGCTCTATTTTAGCGGCGCAGTTGGCGCAGTGAAGTCCTTCCAATGTGAATTGCTTTGTAGTCAATGTTCTATACCTCTGGTTTTGCTATATTGTTGAAATTAGATAAAGTTAATAATTTTCCTCGTAAAGCCTTATGGATTCGATATACATGTCGGCTGTTAGGCTTGAAACTAATTGACGTACTCCTAAAACTTCGGTATTCGTATGGCTTCCAACCAGAAGGTTGATACCAACGTATTTTGCATATAACTGCGAATATAGGTTGTATTCACCCGTTATATAAGTATCGCAGCCGTTTTCGTTGGCGTACTTTATATCATTCGTCGAATTGCCTGCACCCGTGGTTATGCAAACTTTGCGGACGGGGTTATCATTATTTTGGTAAGCTCTAACCGATTCTTGCAATATGTGCGAGATACCTTCTGCAAAAGGTTCAAAGAAGCAAGGTGTGGGTAACTCGCCGATTACGGAACAGGAATACCCATCGGTAAGATTGCCTTTTTGGTGGTTTGCAAGACCCAGCGCATCCGCAACGGCCGATGCCGTGCCGAAACTTGCGTCGTCTAACGGCAGGTGAAACCAGGCGTGTGTGATATTATGTCTGGACAGCAATTCCGCACAGGTTTCCTTCATACCAAATACGAACTCCCACGCGTCGTGGTGGGTGATGATTAGATCCACCTTATTTTTGGCCGCATCACTAACAACATCTGGCGTTAGGTTTGTGGCATATCCGATTTTTAGGATGTCTTTGTCGGCCTCGTTCAAAAACCCCCATTCGTTGTTTTCCTTTCCGTTTAGTTTACATTGTTCGAATAGGGCGAGGAGCTTTGCCTTAACGTCATAATAATTCACGCTTGGCCGTCCCCCTATGATTTCAACGCGTCGTCAAATTTAATGTTTGAAGGCGGGAAGCAAATTTCGCGCAGAAACTCCACAGCTTCCGTCGCGCCGTGGATGCGATCCATGCCGCTGTCTTCCCATTCTACGGACAGCGGGCCCTGGTAGCCGTGATGGTTTAATACGCGGATGATTGACTCAAAGTCAACATCCCCGCGCCCGGGCGAACGGAAATCCCAACCGCGCCTAAAGTCACCGAATTCGATATGGCTGCCCAAAATGCCGTTACGCCCATCTAGGTTAACTGTTACGTCCTTGATATGAACATGGTATACCCTGTCAATAAAGTCGTTGAGGAAGATATGGGGCGAAACACCTTGCCACAACAAGTGCGACGGGTCGAAGTTTATACCGAACTCAGATATGTCTTTGAATTTATCCAGCAGTTTCTTAGTTGACCAATAATCAAACGCGATTTCTGTGGGGTGCACCTCTAATGCGTATTTTATGCCGTTTTCACGGAAAGTGTCCATAATCGGTTTCCATAAACGGTAAATTTCGTCAAAGCCAAACTCAACCATCTCAGGCGTGGTTTGAGGGAAGGAGTACCAATATTTCCATATCGGCGAACCTGTGAAGGATGTGCAGACTGACGCGCCTAAACGGCGGGCGGCGACGGCGCATTTCTTCATTTCTTCAATAGCCCATGTCCGGATTTCTTCCGGCTTATCCTTAAGTTCGCTTGGCGCAAAACCGTTAAGTCTTTGGTCTGGCGCATCGCCGACGCATTGGCCAATGAGGTGCGTACCGATAGCGTAGAGGCGTAAATTATGCTTTGCCATCGTGGCTTTGATGTGGTTTACATATTCGTCGCTTTCGGCGGCCTTAGTAACGTTCAAATGGTTGCCCCAACACGCAAGCTCAAGCCCGTCATAACCCATTTTCTGCGCCAACGCGCAGATATCCTCAAAAGGTAAATCGGCCCATTGGCCGGTAAAAAGTGTTATCGGTCGCATATTATTTCTCCATAATTCCTTTTAAATTCTTAATTGCCAGGGTTATGCATTCAATAGGGTCTTTGTCAAACCTTTCCTGCTCAACAATCAAACATTTATGCCCCAATACTTTTGCTGCCGAAACGACTGCCGCAAAGTTAATGTTTCCGCCGGCAAGTTCGGCTTCATCTTTTAAGTGAAAACAGGATATCCTGTTACCGTATTTTGATATAAAATCAGTGATTTTAACGCCTGCATGCGCTACCCAGTGGGTGTCAACCTGTAGGTTGATATCGCCGGCATCTGTGCCTTCAAGTAGGATATCGAAGAAGTTTTTGCCGTTATCAAGCGGCTTAAGCTCGTGGTCGTGGTTGTGGTACAGCCATTTTAGGCCAGCGTCGCGTACGGCTTTGGCGTGCGTGCGGATAAGCGCGGCGAAGTATTCGACCTTTTCGGCGGTTTCGAGCTTAGAGTAGGGTATGGTAAGAAATTCCGCGCCTAAGGTTTTTGCGTCTGAAATAACTTTTTCGAAGTGGTTTTCATAAAATTCCATGCCGACGTGCATGGATACGGTTTTGAGGCCGTGCTGCGTAAGCAGGGCTTTGAGTTCGTCCGCTGTCATGTCATGTAAGGTGTACGTTTCTACGGCATCGTAGCCGGCGGATTTTATGGCGGCAAGGGTCGCGCTTAAATCTTTCTCGCATTGGTTTTTGAGCGAATAGAGCTGTAACGCTATTTTCATGTTTAACCTCTTTCTACGCTTGGTTTATATTGTTTTCCACAAATTCCTTTAGGTCTTTCGCCTCGTTTTCCTTAAGGTAGCTGTACGCGACGGATATAGTGCTGCGATCCGACTGTGAAAAGTGTATAAAATTCTTTTTAAAGCCCGGCAATGCTTTTTCCAAGGAGACCGAAACGACATCGCGGAACGGCATGATTATCTCTTTTTCGCCTAATTTGGTACCTGCCAGGCCTTTTGCCAATATAATGGCTTTATTATCATAAACGAAGACATCTTCGCTAAGTTCGCCAAGCCCGCCGTAAAATTTGAAAAGTACGCCCGGCGGCATGGTGGCGAAAACTTCGTTACGGATCCTGATAAAAACATCGTTCTCTGATACTATGGCTTTTGTGATTTCGTCAGCCGTGTAGTTTCCAAAGCAGTTGATGGCTTTTGCCGTTTCCACAAAGCTTAGCCGTGTGGAGCTTAGGCCGAATGGCAGGACGCAGTCATCGCAAATCACGCCGTCCCCAAGCTTGTAATTTAGGCTGAAAAATCCCTGCTTTTTATTACAAGTGATGCAAAATTTCTTCATAAATATTATCTTCAACTTTCCGTGATATACGCTTTTTTTATGAGTATCAAATTTTTAACTGTTTCAATGGTGACGGGGCTGTCGTTGTTTATGGCTGGCAGAGTTTTTGGCGTTGTCCGCATCATTGTACGCATGTAACCGTCGATTGATGAGAACGCGAAGCTCAAAAAATCGCCGAAGGCTTGTACGCAAATGTTTTTGTGTGACTCCCCGGCGACGTTGATGGTCATGCCTAATTGCTTCCCGCAGCCGGTGCGGCCCTCCCTGCAGTTTGTGCATTTGTGTGACAGGGATTTCATAAAAATGTCGGCGAGTTCGGCCGTCTGCCCGGTGACATATTTGTCGCTGCCACTCTTAAACGAAAGCGAAACGCGGCATTCTACATGGGTTGCAAAAGTGCTTACTTTGCCTACATCTTCGCCTTTATACTTGAATTTATAGCATTTATAACCCTGCGCAAATGTCACGTTTTCTGATTTTAGGAAATTGTAAAAATCTAAAAAATCTTCATAAAGTTGACCACTTAAATTTTCTTTAGCTTGTTCCAATAATTTTTTAGACATCTTTATCTTATATTTAACCTTTCGTCCAATGTACCTGATATGAAGTTCAAAAAAATTGTTGTCATAATCATTAAAATAGCCTGGCTACCCTTCGTTGTCTGCGCGCGGCCGGCCGGGCCGGGTTTCAGCGCCGACGTTTTTTATCCGTTCGATATGTTTATTCTTATCCCGTTTTTTTATATGGAAAGCAACATGGGTATATGTACGTTCCGACAACGGGTCGACGATATTTAACGCGATCCTCATATCATTTCGCAGAAAATTATTTAAATTGACCCCTACATCGGCTTGACGTTCGGGCAATGCAGGCCGTTACGCCTTAACGTAGGCTTTGCCCAATCGGCGGCGTTGCGCAGGATTTGTTGGATAGTTGGGTTATAGAAAGTTGGGAAAGATTCGTGCCCTGGCTGGAAATAGAACACCTTACCGTAGCCGCGGCGGTATGTAACACCGGCGCGGAAGACCTCGCCGCCGCCAAACCAGCCTATGAAAACCGTGTCCTCTGGTGTTGGGATGTCAAACGGTTCGGCGTATACCTCTTCGTCATTAAGGTCGAAGTATTCTGGTATACCTTGGGATATTGGATGAAATGGCGCGGTCGTCCAAATTCTTTCCTTATCGCTCATTCGCCAAGACAATGTGCCGGATGAGCCAAGTAACCCCGTCAGCGGTTTTGACAGATGCGCCGAGTGAAGGCCGACGAAACCCATACCCTTCTGCACTTCGGTGATGATTAGCTTGGAGATATCGTCCGGTACGTCGGCGTGGTGGTCGTGTCCCCACCAAAAGAGGACATCCGTCTCTGCAAGTGTGTCCGGTGTTATGCTTTCCCTAATATTACCAAACTCCGCCGCGCGGACGTTGTATCTATCTTCCGGGAAGGCAGACGCGATGCCGTCGTGTAAGGATATCGGGTAGGCGGCGCGGTGGGAAGGGTCTCCGTGTGCGTGTATGTCTTCGGTGTAGATTAAAACGTTGGTACGGATGTTTGTCATATTGCCTCCTGTTATAAAACCGCCAATCTAATATGTTTTTCAATTATATTGATAGCGATTATGTTGTTTGATGCATCCTGATTTAGAATTTATAATAGCTTTTTCGACATATAATAGCGATTGTGGCCTTCCGGGCAATCCTCTAAAACACCAAAAACGGTATATCCGAGTTTTTCATATAGCCCCTTAGCTTGAAAGTCGAAGGTATCTAAATGGGAAATACTGCACCCTATTTTCCTTGCTTCATCTTCTACACTGTTAATTAAGATGCTGGCGTAGCCTTTATTTCTATGTTCATCCTTAACCCATAAAACGTCGATGCATAAGATATTCCAGCAATAAACCTCGGATAAAATACCCCCGATAATTTCATCGTTTTCTTTAATGCATTTATTGATATATTTAGACAGTGGTTTTTGCGTAAACGGAACCTGTGAATCATTAAAGCGAACTAAGCGGGAAGCGATATAGCTCTGCTCTTCTCCTGTTACGTCAAAAACGTTAATTGTATCCATTTAGCTTATTCCCCCACCATATAATTCAATGATAAAAATATAAACTTGAGAACTAAGAAAGAGTAAGTCCGCATAGGCGCGGACTGACTCTTTCTATGCCGGCAATGATGTTACAGAGGAATTACTTTGAAATAAAGACAAAATTTAGCTTGCTTAAATTTTGTTTTTATTTCAAAGTAGTGCTGGGCAAAGCGTAAGCGTCCCAGCCTGTTCGTAGAATAACTACGCATGTAGTTATTCTACGAACATTCTTCTGTAAGACATCATGCACGCGTTCTGCGATTGATTAAAAGAAATACGGCTTGCCTGTTTTCGCGCTTTCGTAGATGCCTTCTAGGATAAGCGTTACAATGTAGGCTTGTTCAGGTGTAACGATAAGTTCACCCTTGCCGCGTACAGCGTTGAGGAACACGATCTGTTCTGCAACCTCGGGGCTGGCGTTGCCGGAACCTTCGTAGAATGCCACGCCGCCGCCTGCCATGTCGATTTTGGTAGTGTATTGGCGGCCGTCGGCTACGCCGTTTATGTGTAGGCCACCTTCAAAGTCCATGCCGGCTTTAGTGCCGGAGATGGTTAGGGTTGCTTCTTTGCAGTTCCTATCGTTTAATGCCCAGCTGGATTCGATAGTTACGGTCGCGCCGTTTTCCATCACGACGAAGCCGAAGGCGCTGTCTTCCACGGTGAAATCCTTAGGATCCCAATCGCCCCATGCGTTGCCGGATTGGGTTTGGTCGTTGAGTTTGTGGTAGACGGAACCGACGGCGTACTTTGGCTTGTAGTTGCCAAGCGTCCAAAGCGTCAAGTCTAGCGCGTGCGTTCCGATATCGATGAGCGGCCCGCCGCCTTGTTCCTTTTCGTTAAGGAAAACACCCCATGTTGGAACGGCGCGGCGGCGAAGAGCCTTCGCGCGGGCGTAGTACATGTCACCGAGGTCACCGCGTTCGGCTATGTGGCGAGCGTGCAGGTTTTCCGGGCGGTAGCGGCATTGGTATCCGATCGTGAGGAGTTTGCCGGATTCCTTGGCGGCTTCAACCATTTTCTTTGCTTCCGCACTGTTGATTGCCATAGGCTTTTCGCACATTACGTGCTTGCCAGCCTTGAGGGCAGCGACGGAAATCTCGCTGTGGCTTCGGTTTGGCGTACAGACATATACGACTTCGATGTCCTTGTTTTTAAGCAATTCATTGTAATCCGTCGTAACTTCAGCATTTTCAACGCCGTACTTTTTCGCCGCTTCCGAAGCGCGGTCTTCAACGATATCGCAGAAAGCGATAAACTCAACCAATTTGGTTTTTTCCGCCGAAGGCAGGTGTTTCCCGTTAGCGATGCCGCCGCAGCCGACGATGCCGGCCTTAATTCTTGTGGTTGCCATTGATAGTATCCTCCAAAATATTAAAGTTTTATTGTTTTGTCAAAGAGTGCCTTGCCTTCCGAGATTTTAGCGTCCGATCCAAAAGTGCATACAACGCTGTTTTTGAGGCAAATGTCGACAGCGTCGGCGTATGAGCGGATCTTGGCCGCATCCGTAGTAAGTATTTCGGCGCGTTCCTTGCGGCGTTCATCCAGGGATACACCCGTCATGTAGTTATGGAAAGCACCGTCAAACAGGGCTTTGGGTTTTGCCGGCCTGTCAAAGTCGTTGATCGAACCGAGCTGGTATTGGAGCATTTCTCTGTCGCCGGGCTTAAAGCTTGCAATAAACTGCGGTAGTTTTTTGTAGACTTCGTATGTGCGCTCTAAGTTTGGGTCGCGGTAGGACATGAGCGTGGTATAACCGACGCGCCGTACGTCTACGCCATAACCGTATGCGCCGCCTTTTTCGCGTATCTCTGGCAGAAGGTAGCCGTTGTCTATGACATTGCATAAAACGCCTACGGATCCGGAAAAGGCGATGTGCTTCAGATGGTTAAAGGCGATAAGGCAATAGTTTACCTGGCTTTCGGCGATGAAGCCTTCGTTTTTGGATGCAGGCATCAGGTTTACCGGTGCGGTGTTTGCGGCCGCGTCCGACATAGCCCCGCGGAAATCAGCGATAAGCGGTTTGGCTGCGGTAAACGTACCGTCGGCGCAGGCCATGGCGACACGCATATTGTTGCGGGAGAATAGTTTTTTGCTGAGCGATTCCAGGCCGTGCTTAAGCTCGTCGAAGCGTTCATCGAAATTAGACACAAGCTCCTTCAAATATTCATAATAGCCGTAACCGTGCATGAAGTCATTATAGGCGAATTTGTTCTCAAGGTAAGACTCCACGCGCATGGTGGCGTACCAATTGCCGCTGTGGATGAAGCCTTGCTCCATGCCGACTTTGGATTCAGTGAGGAGCATCTTGATGCGCTCACGGTCCTCAAACAGCGTTTCCGTAAGCACTTCTGCGGCGAGGCTGTAGATGTAGCCTTGCTTATTGTCAAGCGACTTTGCGTTAACCAGCCATACAGATGTGCCGTTCGCGTCGGTTGGGCGGGTATAGTGGTTATGGCTATGGCTAAGGCCGCCTAGGTGCGTGTTTATTTCTGAGAAAAGTTCGGTATATTTGCGCTTTTTTGTGTCCAAGCTGCCAAGCAAGGTACGCAGGACGGAGGTGAGGGATAGCTCTTCCTTCGTAAGGCTACTCATGTCAAAGGAAATGAAGTTATACACAAGCCCGTCTGTCGCGATAGGTGCGTACAGCGTGTCGCCGCGGTCTTCCATTTCCGGGCGTGTATATTCTTTCTTGATATCAGCAAGGGAGACGATAGGTACGGTAGCCTTAACCTCATCGCTGTCCGGCGCGTTTTGCCGCTCCGTAAGTTCGGCTTTTTTGGCGACGATTGCGTCGATCTCGCTTGGCGAAAACTCAGCCTTCCTAGCCGCGAACATCTCCTTCAACTCCGCATCTTTCTTGGCCTGTAAGCCTGGCACCGCTTTAAGCGTTACGTACGCGGCGAAGTTGTTGTTCAGGAAGATACGCTCAATCAACTCTTCAAAGTACCGGTCACCAGCCTCGATTTTAGTTCGTATGGCGGCGATGGCTTCCAAATCGTTGAAGTAATCGAATGGATTGAGGTTATACGCCCATCTCATCGTACCGTAGATGGAATAGTTGAGCCCGCGCGGACCCCAGCCGCCGCGCTCACGGAAATGGAACTCCTGCACGTTAAGGCAAGCGGTTACGTAGTCTTTATCTAAGCCTTTCGCCACGATATCATTTAGGATTTCTATGATGTTTTGGCGGAGGGTCTCAGCATTATATTTTGAGTTTTCCCCGTAAATGATTAGGCCGGGTTGGCTGAAGAACGGTACGGCGTAGCCTCCAACGCTTTCTGCAACTTGCTTCTCCATAAGAGCGTTGCGAAGGGGGGCGGCAGGGTTGTTGAGCAGGATGTGCATAAGCAGGTCAACTGCTTTCATTGTTACCGGGTCGGGGTAATCGTTAAAGCCAAAGGCGGCGGAGAGGTAATTCTTGCCCTCCGGCGTGTCCGTTTCGGATATGGAGTATTCAACTTCCAGATAATTGGGCTTTTCAAATGGCGTTTGGAGCGGCAGGTTCATTAACTTCGCAAGTTCTTCCGTTCTGTCTTCTGCGCCGCATAAATATTCGTCAAGAAGAGCAAAGCTCTTTTCGATATCCATATCGCCATATAGGAAGATATAGGCGTTGGCGGGGTGGTAAAGGGTTTTGTGGAAGCCCTTAAAGTCTTCATATGTCAAGGTCGGTATGGCCTCCGGGTCGCCGCCGCTATTGAAGCGGTAGTGGGACTCGGGGAACATCGCAGCGCGTATCTTATCAAACATAACAGAATCTGGGCTGGATGAGCTGCCTTTCATTTCGCTGTAAACCACACCGTTTACGCTAAGTTCGGCATCTTTGTCTGCCAGGTCGTAATGCCAGCCCTCTTGGAGGAATGATAAGTCGCGCTTATGCACCATCGGCTTAAACACGGCATCCAAATATACGCCCATAAGGTTAAAAAAGTCCTTGTCGTTATAGCTGGCCACCGGGTACATCGTTAGATCCGGGTACGTCATGGCGTTAAGGAAAGTAACGAGCGAGCCTTTCATCAGCGCGCCGAACGGATCCTTAAGCGGGTACTTCTCCGACCCGTTAAGTACGCAATGCTCTAAAATATGGGGCAGGCCGGTATCGTCGTGGCAGGGTGTGCGGAAAACGGCGTTAAATACCTTGTCTACGTCGTCGGTCGCGATATGCATTATCCTCGCGCCGGACGTATGGCTGTAGAGGTAACCCACGCCGGGCACTTCGGGTAGGTCGCGTTTTTCGATAAGTTTGTAATTCGGGTTCATTTGAAACCTCCTCATAAATTGCTACGTTGATTATACATCAAAATATTGTGCAAGTCAAACTTTATCTAACAATGAACATGATAATTTGCGTCAAAACACACATACCAAGAAGAGTTGACAGCCAGCATGAGTTTTGTTATACTTATGCCATGGAAAATACCGACGGAAAAACCTTAACAGGACGCATAATAAAAGGCGTAGCCGGCATGTATGATGTGCATTACTTGGATGGTGGCCACTCCATCGTCTTCACATGCCCGGCGCGCGGCTTGTTTAAGCTGCACGGCAAAACGCCATTGCCCGGCGATGTTGTGGAGATAATAAACGTGGACATGCAGAAAAGAACCGCGTTTCTGTACAAAATCCTGCCGCGTGTAAGTGAGCTTATCCGCCCCAAGGCGGCCAATGTTACGCAGGCCGTCGTCGTGTTCTGCCTGCAAGCCCCGGCGGTGAACATGCCAGTGTTGGACACGCTTTTGGTATATTTGGAAAGCCAAAACATCCGGCCTATCCTGTGCCTTAATAAGATTGACTTGATTGACGACCGTGAAATTAGCGCGTCGCAGACAGCTAACGCGTCGCAGACAGCTTTGCACGAAATATATTCCAATACAGGTTATTCGTTCCATCGTACATCTGCGGAGGAAAGTGAAGGAATAGAAGAACTTAGAGCGGCGATTTCCGATGGAGTAACGATCTTTACCGGAGCATCTGGCGTGGGTAAGTCAAGTTTGCTTAACGCGTTATTCCCCGGCTTAAACTTAGAGACTGGCGGCTTAAGTCAAAAGATAAGCCGCGGCAAAAATACTACGCGTACGTGTGAGTTGTTTTATCTGGGGGAGGACGCAGGAAGCGGTGCTTCGTACCTTGCCGATTCGCCGGGGTTTACGTCGCTGGAGGCGTCGCTTCTCACAAATTTGCCCAAGGAGGGAATTGATACGTACTTCCCTGAATTTGCGCCGTTTTTGGGTAACTGCTATTACAACAACTGCGCCCACCGCACCGAGCACGACTGCGCCGTTAAGGATGCGGTGGGTACGGCTATACATCTAAGCAGGTATGAGAATTATTTGCGGCTGATTGTATGATGTTGCAAGTGAAATAAATTGTTCGCGGGGTGAGATAAGTATTAAATAACAGAAGAGTGCAAAAACCAGAGATAGATGTGTCGCATTTATTTTCTAAGATAGAGAAGGTTATGGAAATTTATGAAGTGCTTTGGGGAAATGATAGTAATTCAATTATTAATTTATATGAAAATATATATCATATTGTTATGTATTCGTTGCAATATGCATTCTTTGATAATCTGCATGAAATATTCGCGCTGGAGAGAAGTAGCTCATCGGGTTTAACTTTATATAAGTTTATGACAATTATGGAAGAATACGTGGAGAAGTATTCTACGGAGATAAAAGAGAATGCAAAGGCAAAAAAATATATTAAATTGCTGAATGAAGAATATGAAAAATATATTAAAGATATTATTGTCAAGAGACTAAAACCCCTTAGAAATAAATTGTTTGTTCATTTGGATAAGGACAGTAATGATGAATTGTCTAAGGAAATGGAAAACCTTAAAGATTATGATATTGATTATAATTGTTTTATAAAGCTTATGATTTTTGCTGAAAATGTCGTTTGGCTTACTAATTACATAAACAATAATAAACATGTCGCGGCTCGGCGCGTGGATTAATAAAATAGTTGTTGACAACATGGCTTAAACTAAGTATACTGGTAAGGCAGTTCAAATCGCTTTAAAGTTTCCGTGCTAGCCGGGGAGGTAGCGGACCCCTGTAGCCCGCAGTCCGCTGTAGCGGGGGTGATGCCCGACCTTAGGCTCCTTTTTTGTGGGGTCTGCGCGTAGTAAGTAGCGTTGATAGCCAAGTCCTGCGCAACTTTGGCCGGTGAACCGTGTCAGGGCAGGAATGCAGCAGCACTAAGCCGCAACCATGGTGTGCCGCGGGAGTGCTTGGCAGGAGCCAACTGCTGCGCTTACGCCCGGAAGAAAGTGTCGAAGGCGGGCGCACGGAATTTAAATATGTCAAAAAAATATTTGCCTTATTGGCAATTTTTTTTTATTAAGTGCAGACAAAATGTTTTTTTTGTGTTATAATATTTATGTTTGTATTTTTATATGTAAGGTGGGTTAAAATGGTTATAAAATTAAGTGGCTTTAATATTTATGCGAAGGATCCGGTTAAGGCCTATGAGTTTTATAAAGGTTTGGGTTTTGTTTTTGGCGAAGTGGATGATATGCCTGCAAGTGGCGAGGCGCCGGGCGAATACTGGTGTGCCTCGTTTGCTTCAGGCGTAACCGTTTGGATTTGGAATGATACAAATGAGAATGATACGCCGAGGCATAGCCGGAACGAGCTGGTTATCGACTGTGGCGGCCTTGATGGGATGAACGCGCTGTACGAAGAGCTTTTGGGTAAAGGATATGCGATAAGCAAACCGGAAAAGCAGTTCTACGGTGGCTGGGAAATGAATCTAATTGATTTGGATGGAAATAAGATATTATTTTTGGATTAGTATTAAGAGAGGATTTGTGTAAAATTGAGCGAAAAACAGGTATTACTTACACATGAGGGAATTAAGGAACGCGAGAAGGAACTTAGGCAGCTCAAAACCGTTAAACGTAAAGAGATTGCGGAAAAGATAAAGGAGGCGCGCGCGAAGGGCGACTTGAGCGAAAATGCCGAATATGACGCCGCGCGCGATGAGCAGGCGCACAACGAGGCGCGCATCGCCGAACTTGAGAAGATGTTGCGCGCCGCTGTTGTTATTGATGAGGAAGAGTTGGACAAGGACGTCGTAAACGTTGGCACGTCCGTCACTTTGTTTTGTAAAGAGTTTGATGAGGAAGAGGTTTACAGTATCGTCGGCTCTGCGGAAGCCGCGCCGGAACGGGGCAAAATCTCGAACGAGTCGCCGCTTGGCGCAAGCCTGCTTGGCCGCCGTGTAGGGGACGAAGTGTCCGTGGATGCGCCGATGGGTACTATTAAGTATCTCGTGAGAAAGATAGATTAAAGTTGGGGGATGTGCCGACGCTTTGCTCTTAGTATGGGTTTCGTTGTCGGTATGATTACGAATGAAGGTGATGAGATGGCAAACGATATAGAAGCAAATATTACAAACTTAGATGAACACGTAGCGATACGGACGGAAAAACTACGCCGCCTGCAGGAAACGGGGAACGACCCGTTCCGCCACGTCGTTTTTGATGCCACGCATAAGTCCGCCGATATTATTAGTAATTACGAAGAGGGATTGGATGTTTCTCTCGCCGGGCGGATGATGACGCGGCGCATCATGGGGCAGGCGACGTTTGTACATGTGCAGGATGCGTACGGACAGATACAGGTATATGTGCGTAAAGATGAAATTGGCGACGATATTTACGCGGAGTTTGAGGATTTTGACATCGGCGATATAATCGGTATTTGCGGTAAGGTCTTTAAGACAAAAACTGGTGAAGTGTCCATACGCGCGGCAAATATTATCCTGCTGTCTAAGAGCTTGCGTGGTTTACCAGAAAAGTTCCACGGCATTAAGGATCCGGAAGCGCGCCGCCGCCACCGCGAGCTGGATCTGATCATGAACCGTGAAGTTAAAGATGTGTTTATTACGCGCTCAAAAATCATTCGATTTATCCGCGAATATCTTGACGGTCAAGGCTTTATCGAGGTTGAAACGCCGGTACTCCAAACACTTGCGGGCGGCACGACGGCGAAGCCGTTCACTACTCACCACAATACTTTAGATATCGACTTATACTTGCGGATTTCATTGGAGCTTTTCCTTAAAAGGCTTGTTATCGGCGGTATAGAACGCGTTTACGAGATCGGCAGGAACTTCCGAAACGAGGGTATGAGTTCACGCCATAACCCGGAGTTTACGATGATGGAGCTATACCAAGCGTATACGGATTACAACGGCATGATGGAACTTTGTGAGAACCTGTTCCGGGGTGCGGCTGAGGCTGTGCTTGGCAATGCAGTCTTTAAATACGACGGTAACACCATTGACTTTGGCAAGCCATTTGAGCGCATAACAATGCACGACGCAGTTAAAAAGTATACAGGCATCGCGTTTGACGAAATTTCCTTTAATGAAGCTGTTGCTAAATGTAAGGAACACGACATTTTTGTAGAAAAAAGGTACGGCAAAGGCGACTTGCTCAACCAATTTTTTGAAAAGTACGTGGAAGAGCATTTAATCCAACCTACGTTTATTTTGGATTACCCCATTGAGATTTCGCCGCTTGCGAAACTGCATCCAGACAATCCGGAGTACACCTTGCGGTTTGAGCTTTTCATCAACCGCATGGAGCTGGCTAACGCCTTCTCTGAGCTTAACGACCCGATGGATCAGCGACGCCGATTCCTTCATCAGGAAAGCCTGCGCGAACAAGGGGACGACGAGGCTCAGCATTTGGATGAGGACTTTTTGCGCGCTCTGGAAGTGGGATTGCCGCCGACGGGGGGCATCGGCATCGGCGTCGATAGGCTTATAATGCTCCTAACAGGGCAGACTAGCATTAGAGATATTCTTTTGTTCCCAACGATGAAGCCGGTGTAAGTGATGCGGTGATATATAGCAATAACCCATTCGTTGTTGCCAATGATGAAGTTCGGTATAAAAGGATGTGAATAGAATACATAGAATCGAATCCTATGTCAGGCTTACAATAATATTTGCCGCCTCCTTTGTTGTTTTATATATGCCTATTTTGTTTATACTTAAGAAAAGGGGCATAATGGTTTTGAGGCAATTAAGTTATTTGGGTTTTGCCTTTTCGCTCTTTTTGATACTCTTTGCGACAATTTTTTATGTGTGGCCTTTGGGCATAAGTGAGAGCAGAGCCTTAAACATAATACCGTTTTATTGGATAAATACAGGGTATTCATGGCGTATGATTGTTTCAGACTTTATTCCTAATATCTTAATGTTTGCCCCGTTCGGTATTTTCTTGCCTCTAGCGTTTAAAAAGATGCGTAAATGCCTTTTGGTCACTTTGGCCGCATTTTGTTTATCCGTCACGGTGGAGACGGCACAATACTTCATCGGTCGCACTGCAGATATAAACGATGTAATAGCTAATACTATAGGTGGAATATTAGGGTTTTTATTGTTCTTGGCGGCAAACAAGTTTATAACGAAAAAATGGTGGGAAGTTATGGTTGGTGGGGAAGTCAGAAATGAATAAATTCGGAAAAAACCATGAGGAACGCATAAAAACTATGGCAAAACTTGCCGTGTACGATAAATACCACGCGTCGCAGGATAAAAAAAAGGCGGAGTTTTTTCAGCGCGACTATGTTTACCGCCGCAACGTTGTTTCGCGTTTCCTAACGCTTGTGGGCAGCCTTATTGCAGCCGTATTATACATGACGCACCGCGTGGTTGTCGGCGGTTTGGATATTTTGGATATCGGCGCAATGACGGTAGACTTGGTTGGTATAGTTATCTTTATAATAATCATGCAGCTGCTGTATACGCTTCTTGGTTCTTTACTCTATTCTGACGAATACAACAAGGCGGGTGAGCGGATACAGGAATATATCAAAAACATGAAAAAACTTGGAGAGATTGATAGAGAATGAGCTTGACGGCAAACTTTTTACGTATTAGGGAAAGTATAGTTATGTTTTACCGCAACCATGAGGGTTTAGCGCAGTTTATCCTCAAATTCGTGGCTGGGCTTATTTTGTTTGCAAACGTTAATTCTCTTGGTTTTTATAGGGAAGGGTTCGCATTTTCCGGTAACTTTTTATGGACGGTGGGGATGTCCGCTCTGTTTGCCGTCGCGCCGGCCGTAGCAGGGCAGTTTTTACTGCTTCTCGCCGTCGTTATCCAGGTATCGCAGTCGCTTGAGCTAATGCTTATCATCTTTTTGTTGGGCGTCATGGTATTGATATTTTACAGCCGTCTTCAGCCATCTAAATCTTTCATTATCATTTTGATGATTCTTGGTTTTTATTTCCGCATACCATACTTAGTAGTAATATTGGCCGGGCTGTATATTGGTTTTGCGGCCATAACGCCCGTAGTTATAGGTACGGCGATATGGAACGTGGTGCCAATTTTCCAAAA
>WQWB01000024.1 GCA_009785555.1 Defluviitaleaceae bacterium
TCCTAAATATAATGAAGTGCCAACTGCTTGTTTGCTGTAAGGTAAAATACCGCTTCCTGTAGATTAGAATACGGTGACGCATGAGGTTTTTAATTCCGTTAATCCTGTTATTGATGAACCATGATAAAACTCCATAATATCTCCGATTACCACACTATGATTTTATTATATCCGCACCTAAACTACGGATTTTAATCATTTCACAAGCATTTCCCCCAAATACATCATTCATTGTCTTCTCATATTCTTCGTAAATATCCGTAGGAACAAATGCTAAAATTGTGCCAGCAAAGCCTCCGCCGTGCACGCGGCACGCACCTTCGCCCCGTAAAATCTGTTTTGTTAGTGCCAAAGCCAAGGCGATAGGTTGCGATTGCGGAGTTTTTGTGTTACTTATGTTTTGTAAATATGAGATGGACGAATTGCCGCTTTCGTTGATAATATGGAGAAATTCGTGTAAATCCGTGTCATCCGTGGTTAGTAAGGTTTTTGCCATTTTCCTTACGCGTTCGTTTTCGCCAAAAAAGTGATGCGAACGAAGAATGGCCCTGTCGCCACATATTTCGCGAAGCTCTTTAATATTTGCCGTAAAATCATTAAAATTTATTTCGGCTAAATTATTTTTACCGAAATAGTTGGCTACAAGGCGCATTTCGGCTGGAATGGCGGAGTAGTCGTCCGTCATGTCGGCATGGCTGCCGCCAGTGTGTACTACGCACACGGTAAGGCCGTGGTCTTCCGGGATAAAGTTTATTTTTTTAACTACAGGTTCATCAGGTAAAAAATCAATATAAACAAAGCCGCCGACCGCGCTTGCCGCTTGGTCCATCAAACCGCAGGGCTTTCCAAAAAATTTGTTTTCGGCGTATTGGGATGCTTTGGCTATTTCCAACTGCGGTATAATACCGCCATTATACATATGGTTGAGCATAACGCCGATTAAATTACTAAAAGCGGCGGACGACGAGAGCCCTGCGCCCATACGCAAGTCGCCGCTAAGACCGCCGCGAAAACCACCGGCTTTATAGCCGTTTTCATTAAAATACGCGACCACGCCTCGTACCAGTGCCTCGGATGTACCGGGTGAGGCTTGCCCGCCATCGTTTGGGTCAAACATTATATTTCCAAAATCACCGGAAGAAAGCTCAATTTTATCGTGTTTTTCGGCGTTACAAGAGATATCCTTATTGATGGCCGCGGCAAGTACACAGCCGCGCTGATGGTCTGTGTGGTTGCCGATAATCTCTATGCGCCCGGGCGCGGAATACGTAAGATTGCTTACCATATCAAAAAATCCTTCCCTAAAATCCTAAGTACGGCCTCAGTAAAGAAATAGTCACCGTAGATTAAGGATGTATCCGTCTCTAATGAACTTTCCTGAGCATGGTATAAGGAAGACGCGCCAAACATTATCCCGTCTTTTTCTGTATCCTTGCACAAGAATTTATCCGAACATGCGTTAAGTGTATTCATGGCAGCGCTTATATAGAGCGATTTTTCATGTTCATCTACATGTTTAGCGATTTCAAGCATCCCGCAGGCGGCTATCATCGCAGCTGACGAGTCGTATTTAACCGGTTTTTTTGGTGAACGGAAATCCGCATGAGTTATCCAATCACTTAAAGCTAAATTTGCAATGAAATAATGCGCAATGCTTTTTGATATACCCAAATAACGTAAATCGCTGGTATGTAAATAACTGAGTGCGAATCCATACAATGCCCAAGCGTTGCCACGTGTCCAAGATGAACCTGAGGCATAGCCTTGCCCAGCAGGCGTTTCTAAAATATCGCCCGTTACCGGGTCTAAGTCGGAGATGTGGTTGCAACTGCCGTCCGCACGCACAGTTACACGTGCTACTGTATCGGCATGGTTTCGGGCTATGGCTTCAAATCGCGGGTCGTTGAGTTCCTTTGATGCGAAATATAGGATCGGGAGATTCATCATCGTATCTACAATTGTGCGGCCTGGTGGCCCCGCGTTCCATGCTCGTATAAATTTGCCGAGTGGATTATACCGCCCGGCAAGCAAATTTGCGGCGTGCAAAGTGCGTACGCGGGATCTGGCGTTACCCGTAAGCCTATAGTTTGCCGCAGACGTGTGCAGCCACATAAAACCAACGTCGTGGTGTAGATTTGAGAATGTGTTGAACAAATCGTCGAACCGCTCCTCAACTTCCTCGGCGCGTGTGCGGAAGTTTTCGTTGCCTGTGGAATTATACGCCTGCCAAAGCATACCCGGCCAAAAACCGTTTGTCCACCAATGCAAGCCGCCGTTCGTGGGATTGTCTTTATAAAAACCGTCCTTCTCCGGATAAAATGGTAATTTGCCGGCTGCACGGGCGCAGGTGGCCTCTAATTTTTTATTTATGACGGCGTACATTTCCTCCGCCCAGGTTTTTTGGTTGGTCGTGAACATGATGTTGTCCTCTTTTCCAGCCTGGAGATTGCGGATCAAGCGGGAGCATGTTCTGCGGATTGAGCCCGCAGTCAACTCCCACTAGTCCGCAATGACTTACGAGTGGCTATACTCATTTATAACCAATTATATCACATCTACCGCTTCGTTGCAACATCTATATCGCCGGAGTGGGTTTCAAGCAGAACATTGTAGCGCGGCTGTTCCGGCGATTGGTATTTTATGTTTATATCCGAGCCGCGGCTGTTTGCGCTTGTTTCAAACCTTACGCTGTTGCCTGCCGCCAAGGCGATATCTATGTCGCCGGAACTGGATTTAACCGTAATGTTTCCGTTTACCTCGTGGGCGGTAAAGTCTATGTCGCCGCTGCCGCTGCTTATGCGGATATCGTTTCGAAGTACATTGCAAACAATTGATATATCGCCGCTGCCAGTGCTGTACGTTTCGTTGCCCAGCAGCTCGTCGGTTTTAATCTCGATATCGCCGCTGCCGGCGCCAGCACGGATATTGCCGTTGTGGTTAAGGACGGTTATATCGCCGCTACCGGTACCGGCTTTAAGTTCGCCCGCACATTTATCGGCCGTGATTTCACCTGAACCAGCGGATAGATTAAATGTGGTGCTGGCGCAGTTTAATAGGTCGATTTCGCCGCTGCCAGTGCTGATAGACGTTTTAACGCATGCGCACCCCGTTATATCCACGTCACCAGAGCCGGTACTTGCCGTGAGGTTAACCAGCGCGGCCTCGCGGACATCAACGTCGCCTGATGCGGTTCTAACTTCCAAGCTGGTTGCCGTAAGGTCTTTCTGAATATCAACGTCACCGCTGGCGGTTTTTACGATAAGCTCTACAATTGGCGGAATTTTGATAGTTATATCCGTGTTTGCGTTTCGCGCTTCCGTCAGAACCAAGGATTTATCTGGTGCATTGTAAGTGGTTTTAAAATACCTCCAGTCATCGCTGTCTATGTCGATGTAAAGCATGGCCTGGTTGTTTGAATCGTTTTTATACGGCACGAAATCCACGTCGGAGCTGATAAGTTCGACAATCAAGGTTTCAATGTCGGCGGCCGGGTACTGGCTGATGTAAGTGTGTGGTTCGTCGTCGTGGCGGCGTTTTTTATTCAAATCACGTATGAAGGGTACGCTGTTAAGTGCAGTGCGCACAGCGTCCCCTGCTTCTTTTAAAGCATCGCGTATGTCGCCTTTATAATCTTTTTTCGCGTATTCCGTAAAAACATGGTTATCATTGTTTCGCCCGTTATTTGATTTATCGTTCCACTCACCACCATTTTCGCGTCCATAGAAGTCAGCGGCGATCTCCTTCGGGTCGCCAAGCATACGGCAGGTTTCCTCTTCGGTTTTGCCGCTTTGTTCGGCGATATCAAAATGCTCGTAAAAATCTGTCAAAATCTCTTTTTTCGCTTCTTCGCTCATATTGCCCAGTTCGTAGGCCAGCCTGTTTAAAAATTCCTGTTTCGTAATCATAGAATCTCCGCTCCCTCTAGAATTGCGTTCATGCCTTTAACATAGGCTACAAACTCGTTTTTTAAAACATCTTTCCTTCTAAGCCCTATGTCGGTTATAGCGTAGTATTTGCGTGGTGGGCCTTCGTTGCTTTCTTTAAGATAGGTTGTAACTAACCCTTCATCCTTTATACGTTTCAACAATGGGTAGATTGTACCCTCGGACACCGAGACGGCGTCGGAAATGCGGTTTACCAGCTCATATCCGTACATATCGCTTTTGCTTAGCAGCGCAAGTACGCACAGATCGAGGTTGGATTTTCTTTGTTGTGGGTTCATTTTCTCACCTCAAAATTTATGGTATTTATGTCGATAGAATATATATTATCATATAGTACCTTGCATGTCAAGATACTATTTAAAAAAATATTCTAAAATCTATGAATGTCTATAAAGCATATAAAAATAGTTGACGTAAAGTTTTAATAAAGGTATACTAGTGTATGGTAAGTTTTTATATGAAAGGAAGGCATTATAGTGAATAAAAAAATATCGCTTGCTTTGTGGATTGCCGCTCCAGTTGTGTTTACGCTTTTGGTGGCCCTTATCGTAATAACCGTTTGGAACAACCAGGAAGGCGAGTTGTACGGAACATGGATTAACGTCGGTAGCGACTTCCAATATACATTCACCGTAAACGCGGAAGGTGATAACATTGGTTGGCGCGGTGTGGAGGGGCGCGGGTTTCAAGTTTTTATGTGGTATCTGCAATCGGATACCAACCGGTTATTGTTTGTGTTCCAAGACGGGTCACCGCGTGAGGTGTACGATATAGAACTACGCAGGAACACGTTTATACTTAGAGACGGTACCGTGCCAGGCACGTTTAGGTACAGGCGCGTTAGTCCATAACAATTCCCCACCGTAGGGAGGGATCCGTTTTTTGCCCGGTAGTGAACGAAGCGAACGAAGAGGGTGGATGTGCCTGCCTTTGGTGCAGACGGAGAATGGCCGAAAGGTAAATTATGATAATATTATCTTGCAAGGACATAAAAAAAGGCTTTGGTGAGCAAGAGGTCTTGATCAACGCCTCCTTTGAAATTAAGGAAAACGAGAAGGTTGCAATTGTAGGCGTTAACGGCGCAGGCAAGACGACCCTTTTTCGCGTACTCATGGGTGAGCATTTACCCGACGGCGGCGACATTGCATTTAAGAAAGGTGCGGAAGTGGCGTATCTCGGGCAAAATCCGGAGTTTGCGGAAAATAATAACGCATATGACGAACTTTTGACGGTTTTTGCCGACGTTATAGCAAAGGAAGAGGAGCTTAGGAGGCTGGAAGTTGAGATTGCGGCGCAAAGCGGAGCAGGGCGCGATACGGCCGACCTTTTGAAAAAGTACGATAGGCTTACATCCGATTTTGAGCGAAATAAGGGCTACGAATATAAGAGCCTTGTGCGCGGCGTTGTTAAAGGGCTTGGCTTTTCGGACGAGGAGCTGAAATTAACGCTAGCAAGCCTTTCTGGCGGGCAAAAAACGCGTATAATGCTTGCAAAACTCCTGCTTAGTGAACCGGATCTGCTTTTATTGGACGAGCCAACGAACCACTTGGATATTGATGCTGTTAATTGGCTGGAAGAATACCTTCAAAAATCTTACAAAGGTGCGGTTTTACTCATTTCGCATGATAGGTATTTTATAGATAAGCTCGCGGATAAAGTTATTGAGATAGAATACGGTGTGAGTAAGGTTTACCATGGCAACTACTCCGCTTTTGCGCACCAAAAGGATTTGGACAGACAGCAGCAGGTCAAGAACTATATCAATCAGCAGAAAGAGATAAAACGTCAGGAAGAAATAATACGGCGATTTCGTTCCTACAGCCAGGAGTGGAGCATACGCCGAGCCAAAACGCGGGAAAAGATGCTAAGTAAAGTCACCAGGCTCACCATGCCAAAAGACCAGCATACTATCAGGATAATGCTGGAGCCGCGCCGCCAAAGCGGGCATGATGTGCTGCACGCGGAGGGGCTTAGCATGGCGTTTAATGAGCCGCTTTTTAAGAACGTGAACTTTGATCTTAAGCGCGGAGACGTTGCCGCTCTCATCGGGCCAAACGGCGTGGGGAAGACAACGCTGCTTAATATACTTTTGGGTAATTTACGTGGCGGCGGCATATTTCGTCTAGGTATGGGTGTGCGTATCGGATATTATGACCAGGAAATGGAGTTTCCCGACCCGGAAAAAACAATATTTGACGAAATATACGACGCATACCCGGATATGGCGCAGACGGACATCCGCACAGCACTTGCTGCGTTTTTGTTCGTTGGTGATGATGTGTTTAAATCTTTGGGAAGCCTAAGCGGAGGCGAGCGAGGGCGCGTACAGCTGTGTAAATTAATGCAGGGTCACGCAAACCTGCTCCTTATGGATGAGCCGACAAACCATCTCGATATATTCTCCCGCGAGGTTTTGGAGGAGGCAGTGCGGAACTATACGGGTACAGTGTTGTACGTATCGCATGATAGGTATTTCATAAGCTCTACCGCAGATAAGATTATAGAACTTAATAAAAACGGCGCGATCACTTACGACGGCGGGTATGAATATTTCTTGGAAAAACGTGTAGAGCAGGATGCGGATAAATCTGATGGGGTTATTTCATCTGCTAAAAACGATTACCAACAACGTAAGGAAAGCGAAGCCGCAGAACGGAAACGCCTAGCGCGCATAGCAAAAATCGAAATGGAAATAGTAAGGCTTGAAGCAGAAGTCGCAGAGTATGACAAGAGGCTGGCGGCGGATGAAGTGGCAACCAACGCGGCGGCAGCCATGGCTGTGTACGCGGAGAAGGAAGCGGTGGAGGCGACACTTAATGCGCTTTTGGTTGAATGGGAGGAATTGGCCTGATGAATTTTAGGAATGTGTTGAAAACCGAACATTTAAATCTACGCCCATTTTCGCAAAATGACTGGCAAGCCGTTCACTCTTGGGCATCAAACCCGGAAAATGTACGCTTTATGACTTTCGGTCCAAATACGGAGGAAGAAACCAAAGCCTTTATCAACACAACGACACCGGGTGAAGATTTTATCGTAGAGAGGGATGGCAAAGCCATCGGTTCCTGTGGCATTTACTTCGATTATGGCGGCGATACTGGAGAACTGGGCTGGCTTTTACATATTGATCACCATGGACAAGGCTTAGGTACGGAAATTTGCCGGGAGCTTCTGCGTTATGGTTTTGAAGATATAGGCCTGCGTCGCATTATAGCTACCTGCGCGGCTGAAAACCACGGTTCGTATAGGATTATGGAGAAAAATAAGATGCGCCGTGAGGCTGTACATATCAAAAGCCGCTTTGGCCGTATCGACAATATATGGCTGGATGAACTGCTCTACGCCATACTTGCCGAAGAGTATGTTTCAAATGGAGGTAAATGATGGCTTACGATATTTACACAGGGCTCCTTAAGGCCTTTCCCTTGCAACAAAACGGCGACGGGTCGCTTAGCCTTTCCTATGTTTATGATCACCCAAAATTTGCTGAGCTTAAATCAAAATATCCGATAGAAAGCGTTGCAGGCAACGGCGGAGATTTTTCAAAAGCAGTAAACTTACTTCACTGGGTGTCTGGCAATATTTACCATAAAGGTGACTACATGAACGCTTTGCCGGACAATTCTTTGGCATATTTGGATTACGCCTTAGGCAGATGTATTGCGCAAGGCATTAACTGCGTGGCTTTGTCTACTGTTCTGGCAGAATGCTTATTATCTATTGGAATAAAGGCCAGAAAGGTGTTTATTATGCCATGCTCGCCATACGACGGTGACAACCACGTCGTTGTCAATGCGTACATAAAAGAGCTTGGTAAATGGATGATGTTAGATCCAACGCTAAACGCTTATCTGAGCGATGAGGAAGGGCAAATTTTGAGTATATTGGAGCTTAGAAATCACCTAGCCAACCAAGAACCTGTATTTTTCAATAAAGAAGCAAAATATAACGATGATGAATGGACGGCGGAAAGTGCCAAGTATAATATAGAATATTTGGCAAAGAATTTGTTCTACTTAAATACAACAGAGATAAGCGGTTTTGGCGATATTGATCTTCGGAGCCAACGATTTGTCACAATCTGCCCTAGCGGATATGATATGAAGCAGGCACAGCTAAGTAATATTGAATACAGGCGTAAACTATACGGTGAGCAAGCCTGGATGAAGGAAGCGATAGAGCATATAAACCAAGCAAGTTTCCATTTTTACGGAACAACGGGTTTTGAAAGGTAGGAGATAGGATGAGCACAATGAAAGCATTAGTAAAATCACACGCCGGGCCTGGTCTGTGGATGGAGAACGTACCTATACCTAAGCCGGGTGCGTTGGACGTACTTGTAAAAATACGCCAGGTATCCATATGCGGGACGGACATACATATATATGATTGGGACGAATGGGCTGCAAAAACAATACCTGTAGGCATGACTGTCGGGCATGAGTTTGTAGGTGAAGTCGTAAGCGTTGGCCAAGGCGTTACAACCGTTGAGGTCGGCGATATCGTGACTGGTGATGGGCATGTCGTTTGCGGCGTGTGCCGTAACTGCCGATCCGGGAGGCCGGCCATGTGCCCAAACACGACGGGCATCGGCGTAAACATAAACGGCGCTTTCGCGGAATATTTAACCATACCTGCCATAAATACTGTGAAATGTGAACCCGGTATACCGGAAGAGTTCTTTTCCTGCTTTGACCCGTTCGGCAACGCTGTCCACTCCGCTTGTATGTTCCCTGTGCTGGGTGAGGACGTTTTAATAACCGGCGCAGGGCCGATAGGCATTATGGCCGCCGCAGTATGCCGCCACGCAGGTGCGCGCCACGTCGTTATCACGGATTTAAACCCGTATCGATTGGAGCTTGCGGGCAAAATGGGTGTCAAGCACGCAATAAACCCAATACAAACGCCGCTTAAAGATTATATGAACCAGCTTGGCATGAAGGAAGGCTTTGATGTAGGCCTTGAGATGAGCGGCTCGCCGCACGCGTTCAACGATTTGGTGGATAGCATGGCCAACGGCGGTAAAATTGCGATGCTAGGTATGCAGGCCAAGGGTACTAGCATTGATTGGGACAAGGTCGTCTTCAACATGCTCACGATAAAGGGTATCTACGGCCGTGAGATGTACGAGAGTTGGCATAAGATGCAGATGTTCCTACAGTCCGGGCTTGACCTGTCGCCGATTATCACGCATAAGTTTTCCTTTGACGAATATGAGGAAGGCTTCCGTGTGATGAAATCCGGGGAGTCGGGCAAGATTGTTTTGGCGCTGTAATGACGATTAGATTGATGAAACCGTGTGAAATTGATGAGGTCGCGTTTTTTATTTCACGTGGTTATTATGATGATATTTTTTTCAAATGGTGTGTGCCGTCGGACGGGTTGCGGCTCGGTATTGTTAAGGATTATTACAAAGTTTACCTATCCGTTGCACGTGCGTACGTTTACGTCGCCGTGGAGGAAGGTGTGGTAATCGGCGCGTCGGTGTGGCTGCCGCATGATGTAGACAAGGCGATTTATGGTAATATTGAGGCCGTAGCCGGGCGGTTTGCGCCAAACTTTGCGGCCGTGGCAGATGCATCACATGCCAGCGAGCCGAGGGATATACCATTTACACAGCTTGTTGGCTTTGCTGTGGATAAAAACCAGCGCGGCCGCGGTGTAGGTACTGCGCTTCTCAAGACACATCTTGACGCGATGGACACAGTAGGTGAACCTACATACCTAGAGGCAAGCACCAAATTTAATGGTGGCGGCGTGTACGGCAAGTTCGGGTACGAGCTGTATGGGGACATTCTCATCCTCTCACCAACGGCAAAACTTTGGCCGCTTTTTCGGCAGGCGAAGTAATATAACATGTTTATAAACTTTGCTGGATCCTTAATAACCTTAGTCACATGTATGCTAGTGGGCGTTATCGCGCGTAAGACGCGGTATTTTTCAGACGATAGCGACCGCATTTTGTCGAATCTACTTGTCAAATTTACCTTACCAGGTACCGTGTTTATGTCGATGCTGCGGCCGTTTACGCGCGAGTTGTTGGCGGAGAGCCTACAAACCATAGTTATCATGACAGGTGTGTTTTTGTTTGGCTTGTTTCTTGCAAAACTCCTGTCGCGATTATTGCCGTCAAATAGTGGGGAAAAACGTATTTGGCAGTTTGCTCTCATGTTTCCAAACGTTACATACATCGGATTTCCGTTGATTTATTCCGTGTACGGCAACGACGGGATGCTGTACGCATCCATGGTCACGATTGTGTTTAATATATTGGCGTTCAGCATTGGTGTTGACCTGCTGAGTATTGATAAGAAAAGCCAATCATTTGGATTTCGCGCAAAGCGAGTGTTTTTGGCACCGTCGTTTGTTGCGGTGTTCATCGGTTTTATATTTTTCGTCACGGGCTGGCGTCTACCCGGGCCGGTGGAGAATGGCGTAGGCCTCATCGGCAGCATGACGACACCAATCGCCATGCTGATGGTAGGGTCGCTTCTGTGCAAAACTATCCAGGAAAACGGCGTCATCGCGCTTGTGAAGGATTGGCGCGTTTATCCAATAATCACGGTACGGCTCATTATACTTCCGGTCATCGTTTTCCTCGTGCTCAGCCAATTTATAGAAAACTCAATCATGCTGGGTACTTTAGTAATGCTGTCAGCAATGCCTGCGGCGGCGTTGACGGCGATCTTCGCAAAACAGTACGGCGGCGATACCAACATGGCCGTTAAAATCGTATCTCTTTGTGACGCGCTGTGCTTGCTAACGGTTCCGTTCTTGTCATTAATTTTATTTGGATAAAAAAAGCGAGCAACTGCAAGCTCGCTTTTTCGTGTATCTCATAATTGAATTAAATTTATTAACGCTTGCTGAACTGTGGTGCGCGGCGTGCGCCTTTAAGACCGTATTTTTTACGTTCCTTCATACGCGGGTCGCGTGTTAGGAAGCCCGCTTTTTTGAGAGCCTGGCGGAACTCGCCGTCCGCCTCGACTAATGCGCGGGCGATGCCGTGGCGGATTGCGCCTGCTTGACCCGTAAAGCCGCCGCCTTTTACGCTGACGCGTACGTCGTAGCGGCCGGTAAGGCTTGTAAGCTCCAATGGTTGGCGGATGATGAGCTTTAACGTTTCCGGGCCGAAGTATTCATCTATATCGCGTTTGTTTACTGTGATTTTACCTGTACCTGGAAGCAGGTAAACGCGTGCGACGGACGATTTGCGTCTGCCAGTGCCGTAATATCTTGCTAATGCCATATAACTTTACCTCCTTCTCTTATTTTCTGTTATGCTTAAGTTCGTTGTTGATGACCAAAACTTCCGGTTTTTGCGCATCGTGGTTATGTGTTGGGCCGGCGTAGACTTTTAGTTTCTTAAACATTTCGCGGCCGAGGTTGTTTTTTGGCAACATGCCTCTTACCGCTAATTTAAGTACGTCGGCGGGTTTGCGCGCCAGCATGGTTTTTAAAGTTGTTTCTTTTAAGCCGCCTGGATGGCCGCTGTGGCGCTTGTAGATTTTGTCGTCCATCTTTTTGCCGGTAACATGGATCTTTTCGGCATTTACGATGATCACGAAATCGCCGTTGTCCATATTAGGTGTAAATGTTGGTTTGTGCTTGCCGCGCAGTATGTGCGCGACCTCCGTGGAGAGGCGGCCGAGGGTGAGGCCTTCGGCATCCACAACAAACCATTTCCGGTTTATATCGCCGGCTTTAAGGATATATGTTGTTCTCACTTAAATTCCTCCTGTAGGGTTAAATCAAATTTTCGTCGTACATCCGGGGCTAGGGGATGATCAACATTTAATTAGTCTTAAGTAAATTGCGTACTTAAGACGCGCATTAACATATAGATTATAAACGTGTTGACATACTTTGTCAAGCGTTATATAATAAAAAAAACGAAAAATGGAGAAAATTTTATGCGATTAGATAAATTCCTTGCTCATACAGGTTTTGGAAGCAGAAAAGAAGTGAAGAAACTGCTTGGCTATGGTAAAGTTACGATTAATGATGAAATTGCGAAACGCCCAGAGACGCACCTTAACCCCGATATAGACGAAGTAAGGGTTGACGGTGAGGTGATCGTGTATACAAAATACGTGTATGTTATGCTTAACAAACCCGCGGGTGTTATATCCGCAAGCCAAGATCCGGAGGGCAGCGTTACCGTGTCCGACGTTGTGGAGGAGGAGACGGGGCTATACGGCCTGTTCCCTGTTGGGCGGCTTGATAAGGACGCGACGGGGCTTATTATATTAACAAACGACGGGCAGTTCTCCCACCGCTGCACGTCGCCTAAGAAGAATGTGAAGAAGGTTTATTTAGTTACGGTTTCGGGTGTGTTGGATGATAACGACGTTTTTGAGTTTGAGCGTGGAATCGTTTTGGATGATGGGTACGAATGCCGCCCCGCAGCACTTGAGATATTGGAAAGCGGCGCGGAGAGCCGTGCTCTCGTTACCCTTGCGGAGGGCAAGTTCCATCAGGTTAAGCGCATGTTTGTGGCCGTAGGTAAGCGCGTCGTTACGCTTAAGCGTGTGTCCTTCGCTGGGATCAGCCTGCCGGACGATTTGGAGGAAGGCCATGCACGCCCCCTATCTTCTGAAGATTTAGAAATCGTTGCGCCGTTCTTGGCGAAAGATTGATTACCTAAGATTTTCTCTTTATGGAATTAGTGATTTTTCTTGTTGCCACAATTATATCCTTACCAGATAAAACCCCAATAAAAAGCATAAACGTAATATATAATGCCAAAACTAACGCAACTGCCATAATAATACCCACGGTTTGCCCAAAAGCGGGGAACAACACACGCCCCGCGAGAAGCCTCGCCAAAAGCCCCGCGCCGGCCGCCGCCAGTGCGGGCTTTATTATATATTTTACCGGTTGGATTCTTACCTTTATCGTTTTTCTGATTTTTACCATGCTTAGGATAACCTGGCATAGCACACCAAAAAACCAGCCTCCAGCAAACGCCGCTATACCAAAGCGCGGCACGAAGAAGATGATGGACAGTATCGTTATTGCTGAGGATATTAGGTTGTTTTTGAATACGGTTCCCATTGCACCTAGGCCGTTAAGCACTCCGTTTATGGTTATGTTTATATACCACAACGGGCAGACGAAGGCCATAAGGAACAGTATCTGCCCGATATTTTGGCTGTATATTGCCATGCCAAGCTCCGCAGAAAATGACAGAAACAGCGCCGCCGCGCCAATGCCGACGAGGATGGTGAAGAAGAAGGCCTTTGACAGTATCGGCTCGAGGTTGGGCAGTGTTTTTTTAGCTACGGATTCACTGACGGCGGGTACGAGGCTGACGGATAACGACACGAGAAACGCTGACGGAAAGAAGATCAGAGGCATCGCCATACCTGTTATACGTCCAAATTCAGCCATAGCCTCGCCAGCCGACAAACCGTAGGCCTGCAGCGAACGCGGTATAAACACGTTCTCCACGGCTGATAGGAGTGAACCCGTTACCCGGTTAAGCGTAAGCGGCAGAGACATTGAGACTATTGTGATGAGCGCAACGCGCTTCCGCATGGTTGGTCCGTCTGCTGCCGCCGCCTCATTATTTTTCATCCTATCGCATCTGTACATAAAAAGCACGAACAGGAAAGACAAAACCTCGCCCGCGCCAACGCCGATAACCGCCGCCGCCGCCGCAAACTCAAGGCCTCGCCCGGCTACGGCCTGTAAAGCGATTGCAATGACTACCATGCGTACAACCTGTTCCAACACCTGGCTGGTTGCCGGTATGTGCATTTTGGATAGCCCAGTAAAATACCCGCGTATTGCCGACCCAGCCGCCATAAACGGCACGATAGGCGCAAGGATGCGGATAGACATGACTGTGCGAGCGTCATTAAGAAGATTATTTGCGATAAAATCCGCGCCGATAAATAATATGGACATTACGGCTAAACCAAGTGCGGTCGTTAGGAAAATAGATATATATGTGATGCGCCGTAAGTTGGCCTTGTTGCCGTCGGCCGCTTCTGCGGCTACTAGCTTAGACACCGTCGTGGTTATTCCGGCGCAGGATATACTCCACGCCATAGTGTACAGTGGGATGATAAGCTGGTAAAGCCCCATACCTTCAGCACCGATCTCGCCCGCTATATATATTCTGTAGATAAACCCAAGAATGCGCGTGATAATGCCCGCCAAAGTAAGTATCAACGCGCCTTTTATGATTGTAGAGCCTTTCGTCATGTCGCTAGTCCTTTTTTGTGGTACTTTAAATTATGCTTTTTTTATTAGGAATAGTACAAAGTCAGATTACATATTGATTTTTTTTATTAAATAAAATATAATAAACGGTATATTGGATTATAGTAATGAGAGAAAGGGTAAATGATATGAAGGAAATATACCTTGCGGGTGGCTGTTTTTGGGGCTTGGAGATGTATATGCGCCACGTACCACACATAGCCGACGTTGAAGTTGGCTATGCAAATGGCCCAACCGGCAAAACCACTTATGAAGATGTTTGCGCCGCCAGTGGACATGCCGAGGTCTGCCGTGTCGTTTATGATAATGATAATATAGGTCTTGATGGGGTTTTACGATACTTCTTTGATGTTATCGATCCAACAAGCCTAAATAAACAGGGCGGCGACGTCGGCGTACAGTACCGGACGGGCGTTTATTTTACCGATAAATCCGACGAAGCTGTTGTTGCGGCCTCGCTTTTGGATTTGCAAAAGTTATATGAAAAGCCAATAAATGTGGAATACTTGCCGCTAATAAACTATTGTCGCGCGGAAGAATACCACCAGAAGTATTTAATAAAAAACCCTGGCGGCTACTGCCACATACCGTCTTATAAATGGGAAAATATGGGGGAAGCGATGTGAAAATACTTAAAAAGGTAAAATTCAATTCGCCGGTCATTTTATGGTATACGCTTTTGTCTTTTGCAGTTCTGTGCTTATCGTGGATAACCTCCGGCCGGTCGAACGAGCTGTTATTCAGTGTCTACCGTTCATCATGGGCGGATCCTTTAGCATACATACGCGTTTTTGGATATGCATTGGGGCATGCGGATTTCAACCATTTTCTCGGCAACTTCATGACGGTGCTTCTCGTTGGACCTCTTCTCGAGGAACGCTACGGTGGCGTGGATATAATAATCATGATGGCCGTTACCGCGCTTATAACGGGTGTTTCGTTTTTAATATTAAATCCCCATGGCGCGCTTATCGGTGCAAGCGGCGTGGTGTTTATGCTTATCCTGCTTGCATCAGTCACAAATGCGCAGCGCGGGCAGTTGCCGCTTACGCTTGTCTTGGCGTTGGCCATATTCATCGGCCAGGAAATTAGCCGGGAAATCGCGGCAACTGGGTCAAATATTTCTTACGTTACCCATATTATAGGCGGCATGTGCGGCGCGGCTTTTGGTATGTATTTACGCAAAGCCAAAAAGAAATGACGGGTTACGTAAACAAGTTTTCCGCGCCGTTTTTCTTTTTTGTCTACATTGCCGGGTTTATTTATTGCTTGATTGCGGACAAGCTCCAGTTTATGCTTTATCTTGCCGTACCAGCAGGTTCGCTTTTATGCTGTCTAATACTCCGTAAAGCTATAAACCGTAAACGCCCTAGTGAGGCAAATAAGGCTGGTTCATCGTTTCCGTCTAACCATGCAACATCTGCGTCAGCAATTGCGTTGGCATTTTTTTGCATAAATACGACTATTGCCATAATTTTATTGGTTTTGGCGGTTCTTACGGGGGTAAGCCGCGTGGTGGGCAAACTGCATTATACTGGGGATGTGCTTGCAGGTTTTGCCATATCTGCTTTATTTTATTTTATTATGATGGTAGTGAATAAACTTGCGGCCAGTACCGTTATTGCGGGCTACCTGGAGTTAATTTGTGTTTTATGCAAATTTACTCCAGGTTGACCCGTAATCTCAAGATCAAAATAATTTTTGAGGTGATTAAAAAGTGATAGATTCGTCAAACTGCACATGCCCGAATGCGGCCTGCGAGCGGCACGGCAATTGCGATGCTTGCAACGCACACCACGAGGGTAACGGATATTGCAAGCGATCAAGTGTAATTTATATTAAAGATATGAGCAAAATTACGGCTGATATGTTAAACGGCTTTTTCGCTGGCTGGCAAAACAAGCCAAATCCTACTACGCATATACGGATTATGCAAAACTCCTACCGTGCCATAGTTGCTGTGGATGCGACTACAGGTATGGCTGTGGGTTTTATAAACTCTATATCGGATGGAATTTTGTCCGCGTACATACCGCTTTTGGAAGTTTTGCCGGAGTACAGAGGCAAAGGCATTGGCCGATGGCTTGTGAGGTTGATGAAACAGGAATGCAAACACCTATATATGCTGGATATCTGCCATGATGAGGAAATCGCGCCGTTTTACGCCAAATTTGAGCCGACAGGGCAGGGTAGGAGCACGCTGTTCCGTAATTATGAAGCGCAGGGTGGGATGAATATAGATGGATAACGATCGTGTATATAAAATGAAGTTTGGAAAGGTTTACGCCGCGCTAGTTCAAAAGGCGGAGCGCAAAGGCCGTACGCGGGCGGAAGTTGATGAGCTTATCCATTGGCTTCTTGGGTATAGCTGCGAAGATATCAAAGAATGTTTGGCGGGTGACGTTAGCATGGAGGAGTTTTTTACAAGCATACCTAAACTTAACGATAACGTTGATAAAGTAACAGGCGTTATCTGCGGCTACCGTGTGGAAGAAATCGCCGACCCGGTCATGAGGAACATAAGGCGGTTGGATAAGATAGTAGACGAATTGGCGAAGGGTAAGAGCATGGATAAGATTTTACGGAAATAAATGTGATGTGAGGAGAAAATTATAGTGAGGATAACGACAATACGCCATGGCGAGACGGATTGGAACCTGCAAGGCAGAGCGCAGGGCTCGCGCGATATAGAGCTTAACGCGACGGGTATATCGCAGGCCGAGAGACTGGCGGTACGATTGGCAAATGAGCCATGCGACGTCATATTTACATCCGATTTAAAGCGCGCGGCAAAGACTGCGGATATTATAAACTCATGCCACAATGTGCCGGTTATTATGTCGCCGCTATTGCGTGAATCGAGCTTCGGTGAGTTTGAGGGGAAAAGCATCCATGACCCGGTGGTTGGCGCGGCTTTCATAAAATTTCTTGACGAGCGGGCACCCGCCTATTTTTCGCAGGTACAGGGATATTTAAAGGAAATCGTTTCATGCGGAAAAGACAATATATTCATCGTCGGGCATTTCGGTACAATACGCGCCATAATCTGCGGCTTGCTTGCTTTGCCGACAAGCGACAGAAACCGCTTTAGCATAGGCAATACGGCCATACATGTTATGCAGCGGCGGGGCGACGGCACGTTTGGTTTCATTTTGGAGAATGATACCGGGCATTTAAACAGCTAGGTTTTGGCATAACGTATAAACTTAGGATATACAAGCCTATTATACCGTGTTGTGAAGAGTGCTTTATCCGAAGCAATTCAGGGAATACAGTAAAATTAATGTTTTTGGATTGCTTTGCTTCATTCTTTATAAAGGTTAGCTGGATATAAAAACAAGCCCACATATTTATCTGTAGGCTTGTTTTTATATCTTAGGAAGTTTATTATGGTTATTTTTCCTCAGTATATGATCCGGGTGGGTCTACGCTTCTGCCTTCTGGATTGCAAATCGGGCATGGTGGGAGTAGCGGGGGGAGTATAGGATCATTCCCACCGGCAAAAACTGGTGTATAGATATTAATAACCAAAGCAATTACAATAAATAATACAGAAAAGATTTTTGAAAGATTTTTCATGATAAATCACCCCTTGAAAGTTTTTGTTCACAACTTAGTGCTAATTTCATGTATTCTAATGCCTTTAATTACTTTTCCTCGAAGTACGACCCAGGTGGGTCTACGTTTCTGCCTTCTGGATTGCAAATCGGGCATGGTGGTAGAGGAGGGAGTATAGGATCTTTTCCTGCATATATTGATATATAAGTAGTTGCAGTTAAAGTAACCACAACTAACAGTACAGAAACAATTTTTATAAGTTTTTTCATGATAGATCACCCTTTGTAAGTTTTTGTTCATAGTTTGAGATAACTGCATGTACTCAAACATCTTTAAAGATTACTTTTCCTCGGAGTATGATCCAGGTGGGTCTACGCTTCTGCCTTCTGGATTGCAAATTGGGCATGGTGGTAGAGGAGGTAGTATAGGATCATTCCCACCGGCAAAAACTGGTGCATAGATACCAGTAATCAAAGCAATTGTAATAAATAATACAGAAAAGATTTTTGAAAGATTTTTCATGATAAATTACCCCTTGAAAGTTTTTGTTCACAACTTAGTGCTAATTTCACGTATTCCAGTGCCTTTACAGGTTCGTTATATTGTTCATAATAAGTACTCAACTCAATACTATATTCAATAACTGATAAATAGCGTTTTTCTTCAATCATATAAGGGATGGCAGTGTTTTCTAGATACTCCGCTGCTTTATACTTATCTTTATCCTTCATAATTTTAAACGCCGTAAAGTCAATTTCTGAAATTTCATCAACATTAGATATAGACATTCCATCGTCCAAGCACTCGTTCATCATGGACAAATTATTTGATGCAAAATAAATTTTCGCCATGAAAAGCAATAAACTTAAATATTCACTACTTTCAGCTTTAATTTTATTTTTAGCTATTTCACAATGTTCTAACGCCTTATCATAATCACCCATTGCTTTATAGACAACGGCATAATTATAGTAAATGGAAGGTTCTATTGATGCCATCGAGTTTTGGTCTAAGCACTCATCCAATAAATCCAAAGCTTCGTCGTATTTACCGATGCGGGAGTAGTTTAAGGCAAGCGGTAAATTTGTATAGATTGAAATTGCTTTATCTTTAGAATCTGCCAAAAGCTTTTGTGCCTTTAGCAAAAGGTCAATGGCCTTATTGGCAAAACCGAAGACGGTCAGACATTGTGCCAAAGCGGAATACAGGCCGTAGCTTGAAATGTTTACATCCTCGTCCAATAAATACGCTTCGTGTAAGTCATCAAATGCCAATTTGTAGTTATGGTTATTTACAAGGCGATTTCCGCGGATGGTGTGGAAGCGTACCTTGTTGATAGGTGAGAGGTACGCGTAGTCAAACGA
>WQWB01000025.1 GCA_009785555.1 Defluviitaleaceae bacterium
TGGCAATGGCGAAGGCTGTATGAAGCCCTTCTGGGAAATGAAGCCGAAGATATCAGCGCGTGCCTTGAATCCACAGACTGGTGCCGCGCAAACTATGAATACTTCCGCGGCGGCGGGTTCTCAAGTAATTACCGCTGTACGACAGAAATGCCCGTAACCCTTATCCGCGTAAATTATGTAGACGGCGTTGGCCCAACCTTACAAATCGCGGAAGGGTACACCGTTGACATAGATGATAGCCAACACAAAATCTTAGACCAGAGGACGGATAAAACCTGGCCAACGACATGGTTTGTGCCGAACACCGTTCGTAAGGGCATTTGCGCCTTCACAAATGTGTTCAACGACGTATACTCCGTAATGGCAAACTGGGGCGCAAACCACGGCGTTACGGCGTACGGCCACGTCGGTGCGCGCCTTATCACGCTTGCGTCCATGCTTCGCATACCGGTCGCGATGCATAATGTGCCGGCGGACAAAATCTTCCGTCCGCATTCATGGGCGGGATTTGGTACGCAAAATACGGAATCGGCGGATTATAAGGCGTGCGAGTTTTACGGTCCAATCTATAAATAATGAGAGCTTTGGTTTCAGAGATTGCCCACTGGATTATTGGTTTCGGTATATTAGAGTTTCTGATTGTCCTTACCGTAATGCTTGGATGTACCGTCATCTTAGCCGTCATACGATTAAGGCGGCGCAAACGGAGCAGGCCGGCAAGGGCGTTCATAGTTATTGGGCTTGTGTGTACGCTAATTTCTGCAATTCACATCGTTCACGCCATTACACTGGACCGCATAGTCCGCTATGTCGAGGTTTCATTCCGTTCGCCAAATTGGCCGGCAGATCTAAATGGTTACCGCATCGCGTTTGTGACAGATTTTCATCTAATTACGAATGAAGAAATGCGTGTAGTTGTTGAAGAGCTGAACAGGCGATATATCAACATGCTTCTTCTGGGAGGCGATTTTCTAATGCGTGACGACCATTACCGCGGAACACTTAGCCAGCTAGCGCAAACACGCACGACAGACGGCATTTTCGGCGTTGATGGCAACCACGACCATTACCGGCAACTATTTGCCGAGATGGAACGATTGGGTATAATACCGCTTGATAATAGCGGAGTACGCGTTAGGGACGGCTTCTATCTCGCCGGCATTAGGGATTTGTGGCGCGGAGTCCCAAACATAGCGGAAGCCGTACGAGGCGCAAATGTAGGTGACTTTATCCTGCTCCTTACACACAATCCAGATATAACCATGCGGCAACCGACAGAAGGTATAGACCTTATTTTCACAGGGCATACCCATAGCGGGCAGATTACGTTTTTCGGCTTTCCTCTGTATCTGTTGCGAGGAAGTATATCCGATTATGGGACGCGTTTTTCGCGTGGGTTCGCCGAATCGGCATGCGGTGTGCCTGTGTTTACATCTACCGGTATCGGCAGGTATTTTAATATACCTAGGATTTTCGCCCGTCCGGAGGTTGTGATATTTACGATGTTCAATGAATGAATGGATAATTGGATGGGGAAGTATACGGAGTTTAACGCTAAGGTTATAGGCGTTTAGCTGGATGAAGGCTGGGTTTTGGGTATTCTCGTTTGACGGGGCGGATATATGCCTAATTTCTTTATTTACAAGAGCTAAAAAATTATAAACTAAGGAGAAAAAAATGGATTCAAATGTTAAAAAGGCCGCTACAGTATTAGTAGCGGCAACGTTGTACAAGGTTTCAATTGGTGTTTTGTATGTGTGGACGATAATCCGCGGGATGATTGTACCTGCTATTGAATACGGTGGCTGGGGATGGACGGCGAGCGAAGCTGGATTGCCGTATACCGTCGCTATTATCGTTTTCTCAATTACCGTAATTATCGGTGGGCGCGTACAGGATAAGATCGGCCCAAGATGGGTTGTTACAGCCGGCGGGTTTTTAGGCGGATTGGGGCTGATACTATCCGGCGTTGTGGGGGACAATTCCGTAGGCATGATATTCACATTTGGTTTCCTTACCGGCGGCGGTCTTGGTCTTGGCTACTCGTCTGCAACGCCGGCAGCTTTAAAGTGGTTTCACCCCAGTAAGAAGGGGATGGTCAGTGGTTTCGTAATCGGCGGGTTCGGCCTTGCCGCAGTTGTTTTCGCGCCGGTTGTAAATTGGCTTTTGGCAGCAGAATACCCATTCATCTTTGGTGCAAGCAACAATGTAGAGCACACATTTATCGCATTAGGTACGGCTATGATGGTTATATCCATAAGCTTAGCACAATTCATAAAAAACCCGCCAGTTGGATACGTACCTTCCGAACCTAAAAAAATGAAAGCAAAGACCTCAAAATCCGCACCTGTACGTGACTTCACGTGGGGTGAAATGATTAAGACAAGAAGATTTGTAATAATGTTTGTTATCTTTATGCTTGGCGCGACCACCGGGCTTATGATTTTAGGCGCGCTTGGTGATATCGCAAGGGAGCAGATTACCGGAATAAGCGGCGAAACCGTAGCATTCTTGGTTGCCTTTATGGCGGCGATGAATTTTATCGGGCGTATAATCGGCGGCATGCTGTCCGATAGAATAGGGCGTACAAATACGCTTATGCTGATTTTCGCGCTCCAAACAGTAAACATGGTTCTCTTCCAATTTTACAGTACCCAAACACTCTTGATAATAGGTATCATCGGCGCCGGCTTTTGTTTCGGTGCAGTTTTGGCTATCTTCCCGGCTCTTACTGCGGATCAGTTCGGCCTTAAAAACTATGGATTAAACTACGGTATCGTTTATCTTGCCTGGGGTATAGCTGGCTTTATCTTACCGCCAATCGGCAACGCCATCTACGACGCCAACGGCAATTTCCATATGGTCTATATCATTAGTGCCATAATCTCTGCCGTTGTGTTGTGCATTACCTTTATGCTCAAAAAAGAAATCGCCTCCAAACAATAATACCAGTCCACAATTAAATGCGTACTAAGCTTAAGCGAACTAAATACAATTTTAATTGCGGTTACGTATAAGGAGCCATATAAATGTTTAGGTATAGGTTGTTACGTTGCTTAATTTTCGGTGCCGCCTTTGGATTTACGGCAGTCTTGCTGGCTTATTTTGCATGGGAGCATTTAATTTCTTATGAACCCGAAACGCTGTATGCGCAAGGTGATATTTTAGATGCATATGAAAATACTGCGATTGATTGCATGTACGATGAACATATATACAAATTAAATTACGCATCCCGGCCGGAGGTTGTTACCATTACAATCTCCGCCGCCGGCGATACGACCTTGGGGGGTGACCGCCGTTGGGCTGGATACCACGCCTTCATGCGTGAGTATGATGAAAACGGCGCGGAGTGGTTCCTTAGTAATGTGGCGCAGATTTTCTACGAGAGTGACCTATCCATCGTTAATCTCGAAGGAGCACTGACGGACATTACATACCCACACATGGATAAACGGTTCATCTTCCGCGGGCCGATGAGTTTCGCCCAAATCCTTGTATACGGCAATATCGACGTTGTTTCGCTTGCTAATAACCATACCATAGACTTTTTTGAACGTGGCATGAACGATACGCGACAAGCCTTAACCGATCACGGCGTGGCATACTTCGGAAACGAGCATAACACTGTCATGGAAATTAACGGTATTTATGTTGGCTTATTTGGATTCAGTATTTGGAACGATTCGGTATGGAACCAAAACCGCATAACCGCCGCCATCCGCGATTTGGAAGCTCGTGGTGCACAGCTTATTATAGCTTATTTCCATTGGGGTATAGAAAGGGATAATTGGCCCACGCAATACCAGGTATATATAGGTCGGCACACTATCCGCCAGGGCGCGCATCTCGTACTTGGTGCGCACCCTCACGTGCTTCAGGGTATAGATACATATGAAGGTTGGAATATAGTGTATTCGTTGGCTGATTTTTCTTTTGGCGGCAACGCTGGTTTTGAAGAATCGTACGACATGCACACGATGATATTCCAACAAACATTCACATTTATTGACGGAGTCCTCCAAGAGATAAATAAAACAAACATCATACCGGCATTTATGTCATCGGTACGCCATAGGAACGATTTCCGCCCAACCGTAGCGGAAGGCGATGACGCGGAATATATCCTTGGCCGTATCCGGCGGTACAGCGATTTTGAGAATAGGCCGTAATGTATACATATGAACAAAACCTTGCGATAAAAACGCGAAACACTGACCTGTTGGTAGCGGCGGCCGCTGGAAGCGGCAAAACCGCTGTACTCACCGAACGGGTTATTTCTATTATTTCGGATGAAAAAAACTTAACAAATATTTCTGAACTACTAATCGTCACTTTTACCGAGGCGGCGGCGGCAGAGATGCGTGCGCGCATACGTTCATCGCTTACCAAAGCTATTGATACATCATCTGCTCACTTAAAAAGTCAAATACTCCAATTAAACAATGCCTCCATCACGACATTTCATTCGTTTTGTTTGTCCGTAATTCGTAAATATTTTTATTTAACGGACATAGACCCGTTCTTTAAGGTTGCAGACGCGGCAGAGGCGGAGATTTTGAAGCGCGATATAATGGACGGGCTTTTGGAAGATATGTACACGAACGATACCGAATTGAACCGTCGTGTGCTTGGTGAGAATGGTAACGCTCTTTTTATTGACCTCCTAGAGATTTACTCGGGCGCGATAACGGATCAGATGCTTGGCGATTCGGTAATACGCTTGCACGATTTTGCCCGCGGCGAAGCACACCCAGAGGCATGGTTAAAGAACGCCGCGGTTGACGATAGCGAAATGTTTGAAACAAGCGGCTGGTACGCATTTTTTATGTCTGAGGTTATAAACATATTAACAAACGCATTGGCTGCATCAAAGACAAATTTAGAGATGGCCGGTTCATTTTTATTGCATGAAAAATACGTTGATACAATCCGAAAAGATTACGAAAATATAAATAACTGCGTTAATACAGTCAATAACGGGTGGGATGCGTTGTTTCACGCCTTAAATTTCGAGTTTGCAACGCTTTCGTCGGCTAAAGTTAAATGCCTTAGCGACGGCGATAACGAATCCGCTACATCACTTAAAGAAAAAATCCGTACAAATCGTGATAATTTCATAAAGAAGCCGATTAAAAAATTACGTGACAAATTTTATATTAAGGATAATGCTGAAACAATATCAGATTTACGCAAGGCGAATCGTTGCGTTAAAGGCCTGTGCGGCCTAGCAATGGAGTTGTCGCGCCGCTTTATCTCTGCCAAGAGGGAGGGTAACCTGCTTGATTTCAGCGATTTGGAGCATGAATGTATTGCAACACTTACGGCCGATGGTGGCGTCGCAGCCAGTGAGCTTGCCGACAAATATAAACACATCATTATTGACGAATATCAAGACACAAATTCGGTGCAGGAGCTTATACTTTCTTATGTTACGGAAAAAAAGCAAAATAGTAATACATTTATGGTTGGCGATGTAAAACAAAGCATTTATCGTTTCCGCCTTGCAAATCCAGAAATTTTTAACGATAAGTATGAATCGTATGAAAAGTTAGAGGATGAAATATATTCAGACAAACACCTAATAACACTTTCTAAAAACTTTAGAAGCCGTAAAATTGTTTTAGATGCGGTAAACGCATTATGTTCACAGATTTTAACAAAAACATTTGGTGGAACGGACTATAATGCAGACGAACAATTGTATTTTGGCGCAACCGTATACGGCGGCGACAATGAAGATAGGGATGAACACAGAACAGAAATAATTTTAATAAGCCAAAGCGAAAATGGAGACAGTATTGATGAAAGCGACCCATTAAATGATTTTACGGATTCAATATCTAAAACGGAAACAGAGGCTGCCGTTGCTGCGGAGCGTGTAAAAACGCTGTTAGATGAAGGTTTTATGGTTACGGAAAAAGACGGCACAGCACGCCCCGCCGAGCCGCGCGACATTGCCTTACTTTTACGATCGCCAAAATCATCGGCGGATGTTTTTGTGCGTGCAATGCAAAAAAATGGTGTCTCCGTAATTTCCGATAATTCATATGGCTATTTCGATGCGCCGGAGGTTCTCGTCGCCATATCTTTTTTACGTATAATAGATAATCCGCGGCAGGATATACCGCTCGCATCCGTGTTACATTCAAGGTACGCAGAGATAATGTTAAGTGCTTCTGATTTATTGGAGGTGCGGCGCTTCAACGAAGGCCAGCTTTATGACGTAATTATGGCTTATAGCCAAAATGGCATAAACGGCGTTATAAAAAATAAATTAGCTATATTTTTAGATAAATTGCATAATCTTAGGCGAATATCTGTAATGGAAGGTATTAGTGCGGTTACTACTGCCGTTGTGCAAATGATTAAAGTGGAGCATAACTCACCAAAATACCGTACGGTAATGGAGAATTTAAATGCGCTTCCTGAGTTGGCGGAAAATTTTGAAAATACGCGTATGCGCGGTCTTTTTCATTTCATGAAATTTATAGATAAAGTTATAGAGAGTAAAAAAGATTACAATATGGGGGCGAACAACGATATAGGAAATGCCGTACGCATTATGAGTATCCACAAATCTAAAGGATTGGAGTTCCCGATAGTTCTGCTCTGTGGTTTGGGCCGTAAATTTAATATGCGTGATTCGTACAATAAAGTTCTTTTTCACAATGGGCTTGGCGTAGGCACGATCGCTACCGATCTTGGTATGCGCGTATACAGCGACACACCCAAACGCTTGGCAATTTCCGAAAAGCTTCGCGAAGATGCCGTATCGGAAGAGTTGCGCGTGCTGTACGTAGCCATGACCCGTGCGCGTGAAAAATTGATAATGTTGGGTTATGCAAAAAAAACTATCGAGGAATTTATAGGTATAGTAGAAAATTGCGAAGATCATAAAATACCGTATAACATGCTTAAAGCAAATACGTCATTTATGGATTTTATCATGCAGGCTGCCGTTAGAAGCGGTTATAACAATGATGCGTTTGTTTTAAGTGTTGCAAATGGGGTCCGTGATAATAGAAATGAAACAATTTTAACTGATATAAAATCTGTAGAAGATATAAGCATCAGCGAACAGATTATTAAAACCGTTAAAATCCCTCGTAAATTAAGCGTTACAGAGGTTAAACGCTTGTTTTACTCTTCTGAGACTTCAGAAAGTGAGAAGCTACCGGAATTTTATAATAACTTGCGATTGCCGGTATCATCGGCATTTGCTTCGGCAACGGGTGAGTTTAACGCGGCGCAACACGGCACTTTAATGCATCTAGTATTGGAACGCTTGCCGAAAAACGCACAAACAAATGAGGATATAAGTAAATTGTTGGAAGAACTAGTATCTACCGGAATATTAAACAATGTGGAAGCCGACGCAGTTGATATAAGCAGGATATTTAAATATTTGCAAAGCCCGCTGGCTGCGCGTATACGTGGTGCTGACGCGCTTTGGCGGGAACAAAACTTTACGATAAATTTATCAGCGGGTGAGATAAACCCAGAATGGCACTGGGTTGATGAACAAGTCATGGTTCATGGTGTTATTGACTGCATTTTTATGGAAGGGGAGAATTTGATTTTGGTGGACTTTAAAACCGGCCGACAACTTACAAATGTCGAAATTGATAAATTGTACGGTACGCAGATGCGGATATACGAAAAAGCGGCAGAATTAATCTTCGGCCGCTCCGTAAGTGAAAGTATTGTGTATTTCATTTAAGGGACACTTCTTAATTTGCTTCGTCGACATTTTTGTGTAAATCAGCCGCTATTTCATCATCGGCAGAATCGGACACGGGTGAGTCTATGCAAATATTAAATTCAATTTCATCTAACTCATCTTCAATAATTTTTTCCGCCGCAGATGTTTCCTCGCCTACTAGTTCCTCTAATAGTTCGTTTAAGTCCTCAATATCAACGTCTGTATTGTAAAACTGCTCTTCAAAATCTATTGGGTTAGTTAAATTATCCGATTCATCTAAGATTAAATTATCACCTAATTCAACCGCAGGTTGCGGCGCCCACGCTTCCATCGCCGCTGCGGCCTCGTTTATACGGCGTAATTTTTTATCGCGTGAACTTGATTTGACGATCATCTTGCTAACGCCGGTAAAAATTGCCCCATCTTCAATATTAAGTGCAGTAGAGGTAATGTCACCAGTTACGCTGGCAGTGGATTTAAGGCTGGCGTAGGATGTAAGCGTAATATTCCCTTCCACAATACCTGCAACGACGGCGAATGTGCTAACGATATCGCCTTTTACGTAACCAGTTTCGGTAACGATGACCTCGCCGTCTACATTAATGTCGCCAAACACAAGCCCGCTAACCATTACTGAGTTTGCGCCCTTAATCATACCGCGAAACGATATCCCATCGCCGATAATTGTATTGGGTGAGAAGTTTGGATCCTCTCCATATTTCGGGCGTTTCTGTGAAAAAATATTCATATCATATCTCCTTGAGCATATTTAATTTGGGAATAATGTTGCGGTTACCTGGGTTGTAAAGCCTTGTATTGCGGTAACCCACCGTGTATAGTTTCCATATCCGCTTAAACTGAAAAGCGCTTGATGCGTGCCGATTGGTATATTTGCTGTTAGTTCAAACACGCCGTTTGCGTTTGGCCAAGTGCTTGTAAATCCAACATGCACCCCCGCAACGGTTACTGATACGCCCGGGCGGTTTGTTAGGAAAAGAACGGGGGTGGTATAAGTGGCTGCTTGTTGTTGCCGCGTAAGGTTAATATCAAGATCCAGCCAAGGTTGGTCAAGCGTAATCATCATAGAAAATGGCTGGTATCCCTGCGCTTCAACTCGAATTTGATATTGGCCGTAGCGTGCCTGTAGGATATCATTAATGTTTCGCAGTTGGTTGTTTACAAATAAGTTAACGTTTGAATTAGTATTAATTGAAAAACGTATCGCACCTTCACTGAAAACCACGTTGCCTGTATCGAAAGTTGTGGTTTGGCCCTTGGTTATGACGATATTGCGTGAATACTCCTCAATGTTACTGCCTGTGATAGTGATGCGGTGTACGCCCTCGGGTAGGCTGAACGTCATATTATTTTCAAATCGTTGGCGCGAACCGTCAATCGTTATCATACCACCCAGGATATCGCTGTTAAAGGGTACACTTAGGGTACCGCTGCCCGCGTTTAATTCCAGAAAAAGCAGTACGTGGCGGTATACGCGTATAGTTACGATATCCGTTGGGTTAAGGGTGAGGATATCGAACGGGCGACCTTGGTAGACGGCAATAAGCTCCGACCCGAAGACATATGACATATTACCGTGGTGTATACGTCCAAGTGCGTCACCGGTTGGCGGCACGATTCGTAACCCTGTAACCCTTTGGTGAAAGCGCGCCGATGGGTTGTGGCGGATAAAGGTAAGGATGTTATCATCTTCAAAATGCCGTACGGTTACGATATCGCCCTGGCGGAACTGTCCAGATGATATGGCTCTATTTTCCCTGTCACGCATGTCAGTTGCGCCCGTCCAGGTAACATAATGCGTGTTACCCGTGTCAACGTGCCATAAAGTAATTTCGTTTGTACCATGGTTGACGTTATGGACAAGTGCCGTAAATTCCACAGCTCGGCGTACGCCGTATAAATCAATAGTACCGTCTGTTACGCCGACCTGGTGTGTGGTTGCGGGGTCTCCGCTTTGCGCTTGTAATCTTGCGTGTATGTCGTCCGACCAGTCTATAAAAAGGATAGCAAAAACACAGATAGATATAAGTATGGACGCAAAAATCAAAACCGCAAACAGAAGCGATTGGCTTGTCCTCATCCGCTTTGGTTGCTGCGGCGTACGGCGTATATGTGCTTCGCCGTTATGATCCCCTGTATTTATTGAACTACCCCTTGCCGTAGTTTTTGACGTATTGGCACTGCCTACGCCGGCAGTTGCCCTTGCCGTGCCGGAACTATATCGGACTGTGTTGTTATTTGGGCTGTTGGTGCTGTTTCTGTTCACAATTCAACCCCCTAGTTTTACTGTACATAGGATTTGTCTTTTGTTTTATTTATATTAATATTTATTAAAAAATTTTTTTATCGTTTGGATCACACTTTCATCATACTCCGCACTTTCAGCAAATGCGGAGGTGAAGGAAGCGGGAGTCCACGTTCGTTTCTTAGAATAATACTTAACGCATGTTTTATAGAATTTACCGGGGAAAAGTAAAACGGCGTATAAAAAGCGTAAATCGTGGTTGGATAGCGGGTTTCTGTTGTTGTACGTGTCTAAAATAGCGTGTAGGTCACCATCGATGAGTCGGCCGCTCATACGTATGTAACGAGTTATAATTTGTGCTAAGTCAAACATAAAACTATCCGCGGATGATTCATCAAACCCCGTGACATATAAAATACCGCCGCTTTTGAGCATTGCCTCTTCTTTTATCATGTTATGGCAAAAGCCACTGAGATTGCTGCCGTTAAGGCCATCGATTATTTCGGAGATTTCATTAACAGCGTTATCATACGCATTAAAGTTTTTTAAGAACAAAACGTCAAAATCTGATAACCTGGATTGCCGTTTAACGATCTTTTTATAACCCTGCATTGTTTTCAGCTGCTTCGCCAAACCGTCACGGCCAGTGAAGTTATCATAATCCTTGCGGTGCGGGAAGTGAGCGGTAAAGTCAGCGAAGAATTGAGGTTTCAAAACCAAGTTATGTAATTGGCCAATTTTTGCGGCTACTTCCGATACTGCGTCTATATTGGCAAAATCTGTTTCGGTATATTTGCCTATGTACGGTGCATGTGCAACCGTGTATACATCACCAGCTATTTCGCAATACGGTAAACCGCTTGCGGCAATGTAGTACCTGTCTATATCTTCAAAGCCGTTTTCTATGAGGTTTTCCTTAACGTAATGTGCAAAAATAAGGTTATCTTTACCGCCGCGCGGCTTTTGTATTATTATCCGCGTGCCGTTATGCTCGCACGCTATGCCCCATTTGTCGCGACGTGCCGTATTAGCAAAGGCGGCTGGCAGGGCAAACTCATTCAGTATCCTTAAATTTAGGTTTTTGTGATCCATACATACTCCCGGAAAATATTTTGTGCGTATTTAAAAAGTACGACAATATAGTATATTTTCCGGGGAGCTGTAATATTCATACGTAAGATTTCTATTCGTCGTTGTTGTCCTCGTTGTTTTCGTCAGCTTCAGCGTTCGGTAATGTGTCGATGGGCATTTCATCAATTATAGTGTGGCTGAAGAAAATTGACTGAATTAAATTATTAGCCGGGCCAGGATTTACGTATACATGGCCACCGTTGGTAGCTAATATGATAGGTAAAGTGTAGCTGCGGAAAGTTAACTCATTATCATGTTCTCTAATCTGACGTGCGTAATTCCAAATATCTTGTATTGTGGCATTTGTTTCCATATAATTAGAAACAGCGGTGATATAGGAAAAAAGATTTAAGAAGATGTTATCCAAGCTGAGAAGTTGCGGGATAACATATTCTAAAAAGTCACGCTGTACTTCGATACGGTCTAAATCCGCGCGCGGCGTACCGCGGTAGCGAACCAAATCAAGCGCCTGCTGGCCGGTAAGTAACTGATAGCCCGGGTGCAGGTCTATGTTAAGGTATATGCCGAACTGATCCGGAGCGTGTACATGGTACATACGTCTCGGTACATTAAAATACACGCCACCGACTTCGTCTATAATTTCGATAAATCCGTCCATTTCCAGTACTATATAATAATGTATACGCGGCAAACCAAGCATACGCTCTATTTGCGCTTGTGTTATAGGTACTCCGTAAGCAGGACCCAAAAAATGCCAAATAGCGTTTACATTTACGTTATTGTTTTGTATACTCACTCTATAATCACCATTTGTAAATCTTACGCTGTGGCTGGGCAGTTCCCTAGGGTTTGTATGATTATCTATAAGATAACGGACATGTTCGTCCCAAGTTATCCTTAAATCGCGTGGGATGGATAGAAGCGCGATTTCATTTGTCTCTGCGTCGTAAGAGGCAATTATGATTGTATCAGCGCGGCGGGTTTGCCCGTCAAAATCTATACCTAAAATCATAACATTCGTAAGCGTTGGTAAATTCAAATTCTCTATATCATCTGTATCAGCAATAGTAAGGCGGTGATCCGGCAAATTACGGATTAATTCAAACATAGCGTTTCGGGCAGCAATTTGGTCATCAGTGAGGTTTGACCTTAGTGCATTGTTTAACATATGGTAACCCACGCCGATAATAACGCCGGCGGGAATCAGAATTGCCAGTAAGATTACTGCGAACTTGAACAACGGACTTTTTTTCTTCATCAAAATTTCCCCCAAAAGGTTAGTAGTTTATTTTATGGTTCTTTTTATGTTTAATATTTCAGCAGATGAATCACACTTTATATTATAACCAAAAGATTGCAATTTGTCCAGTTTTATGTTAAAATCTTTATATAAATTTTTATTTTTGAAACCGAGGTAAAACTTTTGGATTATACAAACATCGAACCGTTTTTAGCGGACGTGCCGGCGGGCGGCGAACATGCGGCACTTATCCCAGTTTTGCAAAAATCGCAGGAGCTTCACGGGTATTTATCAAAAGAGCTTCTTATCTATATTTCCGATAAGTTAGGCATCCCGCGTGCAAAAGTATACGGCGTGGCGACTTTTTATGCCCAGTTTCGTCTTACACCTGTCGGCAAATTTCATATTTTGCTTTGCCAAGGTACGGCGTGCCACGTAAACGGCTCTGGGGAGATTGCTATTGCGCTTCGCAATTACTTAGACGTAGCCGACGGCGGAACCACGGAGGACGGGGTGTTTACGCTTACCGACGTCGCATGCCTTGGTTGTTGCAGCCTTGCGCCGGCAATGATGGTAGGCGAGGATGTTTATGGTAACCTCACCCCAAAGTCTGCCATTGATATAATAAATAAGATTCGGAGTAGTTATGGTAAATAGACCTATTCAAATAACGGTTGGCCGCGGTTCGTGCGGCATTGCGGCAGGTGCGAACACAGTATATACGGCTTTACATGATTCTTCAAAAGGTTTGGGTATCCAAATTGACGTAAAAAGCGTTGGTTGCGTCGGGCTTTGTTATTTAGAGCCAGTTGTAGAGGTTTGGCGTGGCGATGAGCGGTTCTCATTTGGCCGCGTAAACGAGGTGGCTGCGGCGGAAATTGTTAAGTTTGCGCAAGGTCTTCCTAATCTTGCCGGTAAATATTTATTTAGTGACGACGATCGCGCGTTTTTATCGAAATACCCACGTATTACCCTTCACAATTGCGGTATTATCAACCCGGAAGAGATAGAAGATTACGGTGAGTATAAGGCCTTGGCCATTGCAAGATCCATGCCTCCCGATGCCGTTATACAAACGATTAAGGCATCCGGCCTTACCGGTCGCGGCGGCGCGGGGTTTCCTACGTGGTTCAAATGGGATGCGGCTCGCAGGTCTGACGGAAATAAGAAATACCTAATTTGCAATGCCGATGAAGGCGACCCCGGTGCGTTTATGGATCGCGCGATTATTGAAGGCGACCCGCACAATTTATTAGAAGGCATGTTGATCGCCGCATACGCCATCGGCTACCCCGATGCGGAGGTTGAGTGCGTCGTCTACGTCCGCGCGGAGTACCCTCTTGCCGTGAAGCGGCTTAAAATCGCGATAGAACAGGCAGAAGCAAGGGGGCTTCTTAACGATTATCCAATACGCATAAAGGAAGGGGCGGGGGCGTTTGTGTGCGGTGAGGAAACGGCACTTATCGCATCGCTTGAAGGAGAGCGGGGTATGCCAAGGTTAAAGCCGCCGTTCCCGGCGCAAAAAGGCCTCTTTAATGCGCCGTCCAATATCAATAACGTAGAAACGCTTGCTAATGTTCCGTATATATTTAAAAACGGAGCAAAAACGTTCTTAAACATAGGTAATGGAATAAACGGCGGTACGAAGGTTTTTGCCCTTACCGGTAAAATAGCGAGAGGCGGCCTTATGGAGGTGCCGATGGGGGAGAAACTGCGCAATGTTGTAAACCTTGCGGGTGGCGTACGCGGAGGTAAAAACTTGAAGGCCGTGCAACTTGGAGGGCCTTCTGGCGGCTGTATACCGGAAGGGCTTTTGGATGTTGCCGTGGACTATAAGGAGTTGGCCTCAACGGGCGCGATTATGGGTAGTGGCGGCATGGTCGTAATGGATGATGAAACCTGCATGGTGGAAATGTCGCGTTTCTTTTTGGATTTTACTTGCAAAGAGAGTTGCGGTAAATGTGTACACTGCAGGATAGGCACAAAGCGGATGCTTGAGGTTTTAGAAAGAATAGTTAGCGGCGACGGCATAGGCGGCGATATTGAGTTATTAGAAGAACTTGGCGCGCAACTGAAGGAAGGCGCGTTGTGCCAACTTGGTATGACAGCGCCAAACCCCGTACTTACAAACATAAAGTATTTCCGTAAAGAGTTTGAGGAACATATAAACGATAAAAGATGCCGTGCCGGCGCATGTAAAGCTCTTGTACGTTACGAAATAAATGAAAATGCGTGTGTGGGGTGTACGGCGTGTTTACGCATTTGCCCTGCAAAAGCGGTGGATGGAAGTGCAAGACAAAAACACGTAATATTACATGATAAGTGCACAAAATGCGGTATGTGCAAAAATGTATGCAGGTTCAACGCTGTAAGAATCTGTTAAAAAGGAGCTAATGACGTGAAAAAATGCTTAGTATTAACAGTGGCGCTATTTTTATCATTTGCCGGATTTGGAACATTAGGCGAACAAAACTGGTTATACGCATCCGAACCTCATTATATTTCACATCGGCTTACGCCTTATGAGCTGTTCCGCCCGCACCCATTGCCGGAAACGGATCCGCGCACCTTCCCGCGCTTTTCATTTAGAAATCATATTTGCGATTATATGACATTGTACCCCATTCATTTCGGTATGCCGTCGAATTATACCAATGTTGTCGGCATACCGACGTTTAGGGGCAACAATTTCCGTAACAATGCCGCATGGGGGCGTGTTAATATTGTAGAGGAACGGTTGGAGATACGTTATGAGATAAGGGTCGGCTCGCGCGGGCGGTGGACTGGTATTGGCTGGACGGGGCAGCCTGCTATCGTGATGTGGGACTACGAAATGCAGAACATAATGAACATACATCCTCATATGCGTAATCGTGATGGTCTTGTCGAGGTTATACAAGGAGCGATGGACGGGTTCGTTTACTTTTTCGAATTGTTTACCGGTATAGAAACTAGGCCGCGGATAAACTTCGGGGACGTTATAAAAGGTGCCGTAACAGTTGATCCAAGGGGTTATCCGCTTTTATACATTGGGCAGGGTGATATGGTAAGCACAAACCGGTTCGGATTTTTTATCTTTTCTTTAATCGACGGTACGGAACTGTATTTCTTAAACGGGAGGGATTACTTTGCACCCCGGTCGTGGGGAGCGTTTGACGCAAATCCTTTGATCGATGTGCATAATGATAGGATGATCGTAGCGGGTGAAAACGGCATGATTTACAGTATGCATCTTCATACTGCGTTTGATAGGGCTGCTGGAACGATATCCGTATCGCCGACCGTGTCTTGGTACAGGCATACCGGCAGCAGGCGGCTTGGGACGGAAAACTCCCCCGCGGCGTTCGGCCGTTTCCTATTTTTTGCGGATAACGCTGGGTGGATACAATGCTTAGACCTGCACACGCTTGAGCCTGTATGGATATTTGACGCGTTGGACGATACGGACTCTTCCTTAGTGCTTGAATGGGAGGAGGAAAATGACCGTTTGGTTATATTTACCGCTACGCAGGTAGATTTAAGGCACCGCGCCGCAAATGCTTATATTCGTAAACTTGATGCCGCAACCGGTGAGGTTTTGTGGCAGCAAGAAATTCGATGCGCTTACAACACAGCAGTAAATGGCGGCGTTACGGCGACGCCGGTGGTAGGTAAGTATGATATCTCGCACTTGGTCATACATTCCGTGGCTAGGACATTAGGGCGCGCAAGTAGCGGTACGGTTATCGCCTTTTGCAAGCAAACAGGGGACATTGTGTGGGAGTTTGCAAAGACAGGTTTTGGATGGAGTTCACCCGTGGCGGTTTATACTGAAGACGGTACATCGTATATTATCGTTTCCGACTCAAACGGCCGTATGTTCATGCTGCGCGGCACAACGGGCGAAGAAGTATACCGTATAAACCTTGGCTCAAACGTGGAGGCGTCTCCGGCAGTGTTCGGCAATATGTTGGTTGTAGGCACGCGTGGGCAAAGAATTTTTGGGATAGAAATAAGGTAAATTGGTTTTGGAAAAATAAATATTTTTCGAAGGAAGTAGAATGTTTAACAGAAAGATAATAGGAAGTGGAAATATTGTTGAAAGAAAATATTTACTAAGCGATGCGATTGAGAAACTGGACGTAGATGTGCCAGGTACATACAACATATCTGCCGTACCAAGCCACGAAATTACTTATACTATTGATGATAATTTGCTTGATTTTATCGAAATAACAATGAAAAACGGTGTTTTAGGTGTAAAAAAAACTAAGCGTAACGAATGGAAGGACATTTCCATTATATTTAATATCGGAACGGATAAACTGCGTGACATACGCGCTGCCAATATGTCAAAAGTGTTCTGCGACGGTCTATATACGGCGGAAATGTTTAAGATAGACGTGTAAAGTATTTGACAGTAAGTGTTGGTACAAGCGGCATGGCATCAGTTGTAAAAAGTAATTAAATAGAGCAGCTATAAGTCACGAATCTTGCTGAACAAGATAAAATCACGATACCGGCCGTGGTGGAATCTGTATTTTTTAAGTACACCTTCCTGCGTAAAGCCGGATTGTATCAGCACTTTTTGTGCGGCAATATTGTCTATATCGGTGTCCGCCTCTATGCGCACAACGGGGAAGTTATCAAAGATATATTCCGTAATTTTAAGCGTAACCGCCTTGCCAATGCCGGAGCTACGTGAAGTGGACGAGATAACGATGCCAAGGCGCACCATTCCCGCTCTAACGAAAGACAGATAAACAAGCCCTGCGGGCGAGCCTACCGGGCTTTCAATCATCAGCATTTGAAAATTTTCGGAAAACAGTTCACCATTTTGCAACTGTTTTTTTAAGCTATCCTTTGAGGTAAAGTTAAACTCCTGAAAGTTGCCTCTTTCGCTTTGGTTGTTCCATCCGTAGATTGTATCAATATCGTCCGTGTTGACGGCACGTATTGTAATGTTGTCGCAACTAATCATTTTGCATAATTCTTTCATGTCTAATTAAGTCTTTTAAATCACGGATAACCCATTCATTGTCGGATATCTCAACGCCGCGGTTGATGTTAAACGCCGTCATACCTATGTCACGGGCACCTTGTACGCAATAGTCCTTATCATCCACAAAAATACACTCTTCGGCCGTAACACCCTGTGCCTCAAGGGCGGCATTGTAAATGATAGGGCTTGGCTTACTTGCCCCGGCAAGTGAAGACGCAGTAAATGACGTAAAATAATCGGCAATACCTGCCTGTTGTAACGTAATTTTCAAAGACGGGGAAGTGTTGCTGATGACTCCAATTTTATAGCCTTTTTGCTTAAAATGGCCTAACACCTCAATGGTTTCTGGGAATAGTAATAATTCATTGTTGCACCATAATTCGTTTAATAAAATTTCCGCGCGGATATCAACCTCACCCTTAACGCCTTCATTTATCAACAAATACTTGTAATAACGTAAAAAGAACTCACGCTCAGTTTGCACGTCCTTGTACCACGGTGTGTACCCTTTACCAGCTAACTTCATAGTTTCATACATTTTTTCATACGAAAATATAAACGGCTTGCATGACCAGTCAGAGATGGCTGCGTCGCGCCATGCCGCTTTATCCGGACAGTTATAAACCAACGTATCGTCCCTGTCAAAAAAAATGGTTGTAAATTTCATATAATCACCCAGCATGCCTGCACACAGATCCACATGTAGGTGCGTTGGCGCATTGGGTACGAGGGCTAGATAGCCTCGCTTTGCCCTGTGCTGGCGGCCGTAGGAAAATTGTTTCCAAATCAAGGGAGCCGCATGTAGGGCAGGGAACTTGTTTTTCCGTTTTTTCGCGGATGGAAGCGGAAATGTTATGTTCTTTAGTGCAGGTATTGCAGCGTAAATCGTAGAAAGGCATTATAAACTCCTTGTATGCGGTAGAGGCGGCAATTTGCCGCCCCTACATCTGTTGTATTTATTTTACCGGGTACAATTCTTTCGCCTTGTATTCCGTATGGAACAGCTCGTGCGCGTTATGGCCGCCTGGCTCACCGATTTCCTCATATACTTTCTTAACGAAGGCATTTTCATGTGATCTGCGGATTTTAGCCGTTTCGTCGCCTTTATATATCGCGTCGGCGCGCAGCTTCCATACATCAACCTCTTCCGTCGTTTGAGCATCCACGATTGGCTGGCCGCCACCCGTTATACAGCCGCCTGGGCATCCCATAAATTCAATGAAGTGATAGTCGGACTTTCCGGACTTAATCCCTTCAAGCACTTTTTTCGCATTACCCATACCGCTGACTACA
>WQWB01000026.1 GCA_009785555.1 Defluviitaleaceae bacterium
AAGCAATTTTTACTTTAACTTACCAGAAGCGGTTAGAGGCGACGAAGTACTGTACGTCACCCTTAACGGCCGCAGGATACGAATGTTTTGGGAGAATATGATAGAACTTGCGCGCACACCATTATAGGTATGCCGTCGGCTTTCAGCCTAAGTTTCAAGCCGTATTTAAGCTGTATAAAACCCCGTGAAGTTTCAGTTCCCGGGGTTTTTATATTTGCAATTCTATGTAAGTTATGGTAAAATATAAGCAAAAGAAACCAAAGCGAGGTAAAATATGCTTAAGGATTATAGTTTAAGAGGCTTCATGCTCCACGAGTTTCCATTGGAATGGAATGACCACCACGTCCTGCGCGTTATGGCTACCGAAAGCGGATGGCTGGACGCACACCGCGCACCCGGCACAGGGCTTGGAGCGGCCGCGGACGTACACACCGTCCTCATACGCGAAGGCATTATAAAAGACCCTATCCTCCGCAACAATTATAAAGATATAGAATGGATAGAAAAACGTTCCTGGTGGTATAAAACCACATTTAACGCACCTGAACTTAACGAGTTTACCAATAAATTTGATAAAGCAACACTGCATCTCGACGGCCTCGACGTCTGGGCGGATATCTACCTAAACGGCGCAAAAATCGGCGTGCATAAATCACAATTCTATCCATTTGAGATGAATATAAGAGACCTAATCAAAAAAGAAGGCAACATCCTCCTCATCCGCCTAACCACTGGGTTGGATAGAGTGAAGGACGAGGAAACGGGCACACACGCATATTCCGTACCCACCGTGTTTGAAAAACGCGATGACACCCGCCGCTTAATGTTACGTAAGGCGCAATTCGGATTTGGGTGGGATTGGTCACCACGCGCGTCGTCCTGCGGTATCATGGGCAATTGCTTCATCGCATGGGAGAAATCTCACAAAATCAACCACCTCAAGGTATGGACGAAAAAAATCAACGTCGACGGGTCGGCAGAAATCGGCGTTACTGCAGAGGTTGAGCTTATTCACCCCTGGAAAACTGCGGAAGGCACGGCAAAACTTATAATACAGCCTCAAAATACAAAAGATATCATTACCCATCACGAAACATGCTCCGTTTACCTTTTAAGTGGAATTAATTATATAGATTATTCCTTCACGGTGCAAAACGCCTCCCTTTGGTGGCCCGCAGGGCATGGCGAACAACCATTATATACAGCCCAGCTTTTCGTTGACTCAAAAAATATATCAGTTGGAGCGACGCAAACCTTCGGTATCCGCACGATAAAGCTTGACACCTCCGCGCAAGAAGCCGGCCGCAAATTCGGCTTTGTCATAAACGGCAAGCCAATATTCGCCAAAGGCGCAAACTGGGTGCCTGCAGACACAGTTTACGGCCGTGTGTCGGACGCTAGATATACCACGCTTATCCAAGAAGCGAAAGCTGCCAATTTCAACATGCTCCGCGTGTGGGGTGGCGGCCTTTATGAGCCGGACATTTTCTACGATACCTGCGATGCTGAGGGCATACTTGTTTGGCAGGACTTTATGTTCAGCTGCGGCATTTACCCCGAACAGCACGAATGGCTTAATCTAGAAATAGAAAAGGAAATGGATTACCAGACGCGCCGCTTGGCGTCCCACGCCAGCCTTGCTTTATGGTGCGGCAATAATGAGAACCATTGGGGTGCGGAAGGTTGGTATCCGGCCGATTTCTATAATAATTGCCGTGAAGACGGCCTCGGTTTCGCAAACATTATGGCACCGCAGATTATCCGCAAAAACTCGCCGCACACGCTATATTGGAACTCAAGCCCATACGGCGGCGACCTACCCAACGGGCACGACCACGGCGACACGCACCACTGGTTTGAATGCTTCCAATCCAAAATTGTGGAAAACCGCATCACCCCCGAGCGATTCGACAGTTTAGACGCAAAATTCGTATCGGAATACGGCGTACTAGGCCCCTGCACGATGTCCGAAATAAAAAAATTTTATGACGGCGACCTACCGCAAATGTTTGATGAAATATGGCACGGTCACACAAACAGAAACGATTGGGACAAAAACGCTGAACGCGATCCAAGGAACGGCACGGTACTTGCCGGCATCCACAAGCATTACAAAAATATCGCTTGTGACGATTTGGAAAACTATGTACTCCTTGGCGGTCTCTTTCAAGGGCTTATGTACCAATATTCGCTGGAATCCATACGGTTTAACCACAACTGCGGCGGCGCGCTGTTTTGGATGTATAACGACGCTTGGGGCGAATTAGGCTGGACGATCATAGACAGCGGCCTGCACCGCAAACCCAGCTTCTACTTTACCCAGCGCGCATTTGCGCCAGTAAAGTTTATCCTGCGTGAAGAGAACGGAAATGTGCTTGTTTATGCAGAAAACTCAACGGGGAAAGATATTACGGTACAAGCCCGTTTTGGCTTCAAGGAGCTTAACGGAGGCAGTAGCCTTAGGGTTGACGCAATATCGGAGCAAACCTTCCCTGTTGTTCTTCCCGCCTTCTCCCGCATAATATGCGGTACATTTGATATTCCAAATATCCCGGCGGATAAAACAATGATATATTTACAGGCAGAGAGCGCAGATTTCAGCGGACATATACCGACGGCGTTTTTACGACGACTGACGACAAAAGACCTGGCGTTACCCGTACCAAACTTGCAAGTGCTATCCACCGAACGCGACGGCGATAAGTTAAGAATCCGCATAAAAGCCAGTACTTACGCTCACGCCGTCCATATCCCTGAGGCCGGAGACACTGCCAAATTCGACGACTACTACTTCGATATGCTGCCAGGCGAAGAGCGTACGATTACATGGCAAAATACCCCTACAAACATAGGCACAATAACAGTTGCAGCATTCACAAAATAAATAAAGGTGGTTTTTATGAAAAGACTTGTATTTATAAGCTTAACGGTAATTATGCTTATCAGCTCAGCAATTACCTTTACGGCTTGCAGAAACAACAATATAGTCGGTTCTTGGGAAATGCGGGATGAAGACGGCAATCCATTCGAAAGGATTGAATTTTTTTCAGACGGACGCTTCGTCCTCCAATGGTATGACGACTTCCGCGAGCAATGGCGCATAGACGGAGAAGGCACATGGAGCGCCGACGGCAACCGCCTCTCGCTAAGCGGCGCTGGGATGAGCGGATTATACACTTTCTCTATTAGCGGAAACAACCTAACCTTAACGGATGACCGCTGGCCCGATGAATCGGCAACATTGCATAGAATACGGTAGATTAAAAGGAGCGGTAGTTTTCCGCTCTTTTTATATATCATCTTATACCAAAAACGCCATATTATTTTGCTCACAATGTAAATGTAAAAATTTATGTAATTATTCTTGACAAATACGTTGTGTTTGTATATAATATATAGTGTAATTAACATTTAACACACCAAGCATATGAGGAGGAAATTAAATGTACAAGTCAAATCAGAAGAGATCAGTTAAAATTACAACAATCGTAGCGTTTATTCTAACGCTCGTATTGATGATTCCAGTTGCTTCATACTTTGCACTGGCAGATAACCAATCTATTGTCCCGGAATATACATATCACGATTATTATTTCTGTTGTGAACACCATATGGTTTTGTGTACACATGCGTACGTATATACTTGTTGCAATCATTACCACATTTGCAATAAACAGTATATGAGAATAGTAACTGTATTTTCCAATACAGGAATCATATACGAAGCAGAAGCTCTATTTATACCTTTCGCCCCGCCAAGTGTATGTCCGGGTGACTCTGGTGCAGGAGCTGGGTGTGCAAGGGGTATTCATTTTTTGGATTAGAGCACGTGAATTTACTAGAGAAGTTCATAATAATTGCCTCATTCCTACTATGGCAACTTGTAGGATAATAACAAGCACAGATTATAATTGCAATTGGTGTCATTTTTCAAAATCAGTAGACATAATAATTTGGGGTATCTGTAACTAAGTATCATACTAAATTTCGAGAAGGAGGTTACTTGTGTGCTAAAATGCAAAATATTATCGATATCATGTGCATTACTTCTTGCTCTCTTCTTTACTGGTTGTGTGTCTGTTATAGAAAATACCAAAGGCAACAGGATGGATGTAATTACTTGTAATATATACATTTGTGTACCATTATGCCATTGTGAAATTATATACGAAGTAGTTGGAAGACATGTTGACTGGTCAAACGTTGAAATAGGCTGGGATGCCGTAACTGCACCTTACATAGCATCATGGCGCGAAAATTCACCTTCAGCAACAGGTTTCCCTGATTTATCTTTTAATTTTCCAATTATTTATGGCAATATGTCAGATACTGATATAAGCCTTAAAAAAACACAGGTATTGCAAGAAACATTGAATGATCCACATGTATTTTTAATTTCAATGCAAATTGGATCCCATAGATGGTTCAATCATCATACCGAACTTGTATTCCGCTATGCGCCATAACCCATCATTTTGCCAATATTAATTTTGATTTAATATGGCAATTTTTTATAGGCATAAAATACGTATAATTAAAAAGGACGGGAACTTCCTGTCCTTTTTAATTATACTCACAAAACCATAAAATAACCCGATAATCTACATTCCTTCTTTTCTCAGTATCCTTTCAAACTGCTCTATTGCTTCCATATCCCTTTGTTTCGCTCTTCTTCCTTCGTCCGCAAGGAGTTTCCGCCCTTCCTTTGATCGAAACTTCTCAAGCTCTTCACCCTCAAAACCAAATCCCTGCGACCATATAAAACCCCCATATTTTGAACATTCTTCAAGCGCGTTTATGGCAATATCCAGTTCCACCTTCCATTCCGTGAAACGATCAGCAAGCAAACGATAATACGGTAAGCCGCCGTTTCTGCCCCAAATCTGGCAAAGGCCATCACAGTATTGCCCAAATATATTATTTAACTTTTCCGTAGAAAGATCACTTAAATCTTCATGCTCAACCATATGTAAGTATTCATCCCACGCGGCAAAGCCAACATTCATCTTTCCATTTACTTTATCAACCCTCCTAGCGCGGCAAACGATTAATTTTAATAACTCAAGTACACGAGTTCGTTCCGGTGCGGTTTCGTTCTTTTCCTTCAGAAGGATATAATCGGAAACCGTATCTTCCCAATCGTCCCTAGAAACGGTTTCAGACAACTTTTCATAGTCCGGCCCGTCCACCCCTTCTTTGCACACAATCGTACTTCCATTGTTTTCATATCCGATTACAGCATTAAATCTATGGTTTTCCGTAGTAAGCGACATAATCGGAAAACCCCTGTTAATAGAATCGACGAAATCCTTTCGGATCTGTTCGTTATCCATATTTAATGGTTTGCCAAAATTATCCCTAAGGACTTTCATACACCTAGATTCCCATCCAAAGGTTTTAAGCAGGCGCACGATGTCCTCATACGGTGTTTCATCTATGCTTCCTAAACATTCACAACCGCGGCTCCAGTTGCCCGGTATCCAAACAAACCGATTTGCCATACCGCTGTATACGGCCAATTCCGCAAGCTCCACCTTGTCACCTGCCCCGTTAAATATGGATGTTAAAAGGTTAAAGACATAGTCAACCTCATTGCCGTCATAATTGACTTCCGGTATATTAGGTATAATCCTTCTTTCCATGTTAAACCCCCCCCGTATATAAATATCTATTGTAAGTGGATAAAAGTGTTTTAGGCCACTATTTGATGCTCTTGCCGCCATCGGCGTAATACCATGAAACCGCGTAAATGCCTTCGTAAAGCTGTCTGGCGTATCATACATAAATTTTAATGAGATATCAATAACTTTAATCTGCGTATTTTTTACCTCTTCACCAGCAAGCGTCAATCTCCTATTCCTTATGTACTCACTTATAGACAACCCCGTAACGATATTAAATATTTTCTGGAAATAGTCAGTTGATGAATGCACGTGCTTTGCCACATCATCTACGCCGATATCTTCCAAAATATTGTTCTCGATAAAATTTATCGCGTTTTGAGTATCACTAATCCAAACCATTTTACCACCTCATTAAACTCTCTGAATAAGCCCGAGGGAACGCGCGTGCGGCTTGAGCGAACGCGTACTCAGCACGCGCGTTCCTACCTTAATCAAAGTTCCATGGAGATTATATACTTTTAGAAAAAACTTGTCCCGTCTTTTTTCGGTCTTATTTGTCTTATCCATATAGAAAAAGGACAAGGTATAATGGTAACACCTGCCCTTTATCTTATAAGTATCCGCAATCAAAATCGTATTTAATGAGTGCGAACATGCTTGAGCGGAACATACTTAGTTCACGCGAATTTAGTACGCATTTAATTTCGGACTAGTATTATAACTCATCGAGTGCAGCTTTTGCCGCTTTTATCTTATCTACCGAGCACTCCCACAGCTGGTACTCGCTTACGCTGTCTATGCCCATCGCTACATTTGGGTTTCTATAAACCATTTTGCTGTCACCCCAAACGCGGCCGGAAAGATGAAACGCGCGCGTACCCGTAGATTTACCAAGCCTTGTAATAGCCGCCGCATCGCAGCCGCCGCCGATGAGTATCTCCATACCGCAAGCATTCTTCACAAGATCAATTAATACATCCTCGCCATCTGTACATTTCTGCACCTGCCCGCTGGTAAGTATAACGTCCATGCCAATACTCTTCGCATCCGCAAATGCCTGTTTATAGTCAACCGTTACGTCAAATGCCCTGTGCAATGTACACTTCATATCTCCAGCCAATCCGCGCAATTCCTTCATCCTAGGTATATCCAGCCGCCCATCCGGCGTAAGTATGCCGAATACGACGCCGTCGCATCCCATATCCCTAAATTGCTTAACTTCGCGCTTCATTATTTCAAACTCGCTGTCTGAGTACAGAAACTCACCAAATCGCGGACGCACCATCGCCCTTATATCTATATCTGACTTCTCCCGTATCATTTCATACAGAAACGGACTAGGCGTCGTGCCGCCAATTATAAGCGCGCCGCAAAGCTCTAAGCGGTTCGCGCCGCCTTTTATTGCGGCCAATGCGCCTTCAAACGTATCTACGCAGACTTCTAATATTTTCATTTTTTACTCCTTATTTTGGCGACCCTCTTCGTTCGCTTCGCTTACTGTCCGAGCAACAAACGAGCCACAGGTCACCCCTATGAATATTTTATTTCTTTCTGTCGAACAAAAAACCCTTAGCGTGCGGCTTCGGCTCTTTCGCAAGGATGTGTATCATAAGTTCTTCAAGCATTATAATGATAACCAAACTTGCAACAACAAAAAGAATATGCATTTCGTTAATACCTAGGTTAATATATAAATCTGTTCGGTAATGCCCAATCCAATGTGCTATCGGAAATAAAAACGCCAGCCACGCGACGCCCTTGCTGAGGTATGTATGCAGTGAAATAGCTTTCTTAAACTTGATATACGGCACGATAACCGCCGCAATCTTAATCACAAAGATGCTGCTGACCATTATGATTATTAGAGGATTATGGAGATACGGCATTACTGGGATGACGAGGATAAGCCCAACACCGGCGAAAAGAAAATCCCCGATACTGTCCAAATTGTTACCAAGCGTACTTGTCACCTTCCAGCGGCGGGCAAGGGGCCCGTCAACTTGATCCGTCAACCCGCCGACGATATACAATACCATGAATAATGTGGAATATACGAATGCGTCCCATGTTAAAATTATGGCCAATGCAAGCATAATCAGCGTAATCGCAATACGCGAGATGGATAAGGCGTTTGGTATGTGTTTTTTTAATGTTAGTGTCAATCTAGTCACTCCTTAAATATAGGTCGGGGCGGCCAAAGGCCGCCCCGACACCTTAAAATACGATTTCAATTGTTTTAATCTCAAACGGTTTCAATGTTATATTGAATGTTTCCACATTGCCATCCAGCTTCGCCTTGCGATTTTCTAACGCGTCGGTTTCATATACTTCTTTGGCCGTGCAGCAAAGCGTGATTTCCGCATCAGAACGTGTGTTTTCAAACTCATACATGCGAACAATTACAGAATTGCCGCTTTCAGCTTTTTTCACAGTTTCAATCATAATATTCGGATGGTCAACGCTTATGAAGCTGAACTCACCTTCATCCGCGTCCTTACTTGCCTCTGCGGCATGAAGCGGCGTATTGATGTTATACGCCTCGTACACAGTGTTGCCTACGCGCCAATCTCCCATGTGCGGTAAAAGTGAGTAGGTGAAGCAATGTTCTTCTTGGTCGGAATCAGGGTTTGGCACAACGCCGGATTTGAGAAGCGTAAGCGCGATAACACCGTCACGGATGAAGTGGCCGTACTTGCAATCGTTCAAGATACTTACGCCGAATCCGCCTTCGGATAGATCCGCCCATTTATGCGCGCATGTTTCAAAGCGGGCTTCATCCCACGATGTGTTACAGTGGGTTGGGCGCTGTACGTTACCGAATTGTATATCGTACGTCGCGTGAGGCGTTTGGATGTCCGTTGCGAAACGTGCTTTTAGAAGAAGCTGCTTTTGCTTCCAATCAACATAAGTCTCAAAATCTATACGCGCCGTATCTGCGTAGAAGTGGATTTTTTGGCTTATCACGCTGTCAAGGAACTTACGTTCAACAAGCATCGTTGCGCGCACTGGGCCGCGCTCAAGCCATTCAACCTTCGTCGTATCGTCAACAAGCCAGGACTTTTCGGTATGGTAAATATCAATATCCCAGTTATCGTAGTCAATGGGCCTATCTTCGTATACACGAAGCTCATTGCCTTTAATGCCTTTACCGCAGCATGCCTCCTCACATCCAGTAAGCACCTCACGGCCACTTTCCTTATGTGTCAGTTTGGCGATAAAGCCTTTTTCGTCAAACTCAGCATTGTAGAAAGGCGTATCAATTTTAAGCCCGTCAATTACCAGCTCATTTTCGATTTCTTCGGCATAAGATTCAAATGCTAAACCCAATGCGCCTTTGGCCGGCACATCATATACATACGCTATGGTTTTGCCGTCATGCGTTTTTTGTACGGGAAACCCATCGCCTACGGCGTTTACAAGAATATCTTGCCCAGGCGCAACGGCCTTGTCGATAATAACGACATCGTCGCGGTGGTAGCCAAGGGTGTTTACGACGGCGATGTCGCCGCCGACTTTACCAGCTACTTGCGGCAAGCGATCTTTTAAAAGACTCGTCGCTTGCTTGGCAACGGCTTCATACTCTTGCTTCGTAACCTCATAAACCTCTTTAATACTTGTACCGGGAAGAATATCATGGAATTGGTTAAGGAGGAGGCATTCCCACATATCGTTGATTTCTTGTTGTGGATAACCCATTTTATCCGCAAGTACGGAGATAAACTCCAATTCCTGCAGAAGAAGTTCATTCTTACGGTTTGCCGTCTTATTCCGCGCCATTGATGTATACGTACCGCGGTGGTATTCAAAGTAAAGCTCGCCTACCCACTTTGGCAGCTTTGGATTTTTATTCAACTTACTGTGGATTTCGTTAAAGTAAGTGCGGCTGTCCGCCATGCGTACTTTTGGCGCACCCTCGATGCCGCTCATAAGGCGCAGACCCTGCTCCACCATCTCACGGGTTGGTCCGCCGCCGCCGTCGCCATGGCCGTAGGATATAAGCACGTCATTGTTAAGCTCTTTTTGTTGGTATCTGTCCCATGCACCCATAACGTCGTTTGGATGAAGGTTACCGTTATATGTTGTGAAGAACTGCTCCATCGGCTTTTGCGTACCGGTTGTGGTTATCATATGAGTGAAAACCTCACTACCGTCGATGCCGCGCCAATTAAACGTGTCGTATGGGATGCGATTCCATTGGTTCCAACTCATCTTCGTCGTCATAAAATAATCAATTCCGCAAAGCTTCATAATTTGGGGCATTGCGGCGGAGTAACCGAATACATCGGGTAACCAAAGGATATTGTTCTCAACGCCAAACTCTTCTTTAAAAAATCGCTTGCCGTGCATGAATTGGCGGATAAGGGACTCGCCGGAGGTGACGTTGCAGTCTGCTTCAACCCACATACCGCCTTCGGCCTCCCAGCGGCCTTCCTTTACACGCTCTTTGATGCGCTCAAACATTTCTGGGTTATGTTCTTTGATGAACTTGTAAAGCTGCGGCTGACTAGACATAAAGATATAGTCCGGGTAATCCTCCATATATTTAAGCACCGTCGCAAAGCTGCGTACAGTTTTTTGGCGCGTCTGCGCCACCGTCCACCACCAAGCTACGTCTATATGCGTGTGGCCGACGGATGTGGCGATAATGTCTTCATGGCCTGCGAGTTTTGTATAAATTTCCTCATGCGCGACTGCAATGGCTTTATCCACACTTGCAAAAAACTCAGGTGTATGCCCGGCGCGGATGTCGATAACATTAAGAACCTTTTCAATCGCCGCTTCAAGAGCGTACATAACCCTATCGTCATTACGCAGTTTTTGAAGCCTACCTAAAATACGTACTGGGGTGATGATATCATAATAAAGCTGGCGCACGGCCGGGTTAAATTCCACCATTTTTATAGTGAGATCAAGCTCGGAATGTGCGGAGCCTGTGTAGCCTTGTAGATCAAGTCTGTATTTATCACCTGCTTTTGCCGTGTTCGTAACGTGAACGTCTCTATGGTTAACGTCTAGCCCCGTCTCGGCACGGCCATTGAGGAACGCCAAGAATTGCGGATTTGTCGCGTCCCAACCATTTGCTTGGGTGTTAACGATAAAGGCAAGCGGTTTGCCGTTAAAGGACTCCGGCACGGTTATGTTGACGGTAAACCAACCATTGGTGTCTTTACCCGTCCATTTGTCCTTCTTCGGGTCAAAATCTTTGTATTGTGCCGTAGCAGCGTCAGCTTCAATTGGGTTCCAATACAAGCCATCCTTAAACTTGATACCCTCTGCATCAACGGATTGCACCGTCATAAGACGCATTAATTCACGGCAGATAACCTCTGCCCGTTCTCTACGATAACGCATGTTATTCTCCTTTTAAAGTGAAATGTTTTATGTTTTATTATTTAAGCCACGGATCACACAGATGACACGGATTAAAAATAATTAATAAACCATACGTTCAAAGCTTGGCTTCTTACCAAAATTAAGAACTAAGCCAACTTTGATCTCTGTGGTTTTAAGAAAGTTAAGTAGTTGAGCTTTATGTGTTTTGCTAATATCATCTATAGATATTATATATAATAAAACAACATTGTCTATAATAAAATCTATTTTAAATTTTCCAACAACAATATTTTCATACAAAACGTCTATAGGGTGTTGCGTTTTTATGTGAAAAAGTTGTTTTAATTCGTATGCTAAAGCGTTTTTATAAACATTTAATAAAAAGCCATAACCAAGAGTATTATATACCTTGAAGAAACGGTTAATAATTAAATCGGTTTTTTCTTTATATAAGAGTTTATCATTCATTTTTTATCTTTTTAAATCCGTGTCATCTGTGTAATCCGTGGCTAATAATTTATTTAACAATAGACCGACCATCACTATATTGCACATATAATCTACCTTCAAACTCACATCGTATACTAAAAAAATCACTTGTATGCTCTATCCACGGTTTAACCGTAAATTCTACCGCTTCACACATAGCAGCAAGGGTGTCCACACTACTTGTGTACTTTCCAAACCTGCGGCAGTATTCATTCTGTGCGTAATACAGCTTACGCAGCTGCCAACGCACAAATTCGTGCGGCGGAATTTCAAACCGTTTACCCGGCTTAGTCGCATCGGTAAAAAATACAAACGACCACGTCTCCGGCAAATGCATATTTACGCCGCCAGTGGCCGGCCACGTCCAATTATCCTCAGGGTAAGGTGTCCCAGTTTCTGGATTTATCCGTTTTACCCATTTATTGGCAACCGTATCCACAAGCCATTGTACACGGCTCATACCGACGCGCCAATACCGCCCTTCAGCAGGGTAATTTCGCCGTGCAACTTGGTTAAGCACCTTTAGCGGAAACGCAATCTCCACGCTCCACATCTTGTTGTCTGCCGACGGATCATTTAGCACCCCGTCAATATAAACAGCCGTTTTTAAGCCTTGTATATCAAAGGCATCCACGGGTGTGCCTCCATTTAAGTACTGTTTAGTGAGAAGCAAGTCCCACACTGTGTTAAGCGCGTTCATTTCAAACTCGACGTATTCTTGGCAGTCGCCGTCCGGGTCGATAAAAACTTCAAAATCGTTGTCATAGAATATAACACTGTCCCGCTCTGTCAAGTGTGCCCAAATCTCATTGCCGTACAACTCCGCACCGACATATAGATACTCATCATCCCACAACATTTTTGCTCTAGTCCTGAATCGCGGCACTGGACGGACATCGCCTTCAATATCCGTAAAATCATCCGTCCAGGGCGCATCAGCCCAGAATGGTTTATCTAACCTACCACACAACTCACTCGGAAGAAATGGTGCCCTTTGACACACATAAACCGGCGGCTTGAAAACAAACCCCGGTGCTGGTAATTTCATATTAACCTCCATAATAATCTGCCACAGATTACACGGATCGAGTATAATACAACCCGTGTAACCTGTAGATTTTATTAAATTTACCCAACAATACCAGACCGTTCCACACCTTGCACAAATTGCTTTTGTACGATAAGGAAGAGGAGGATCATCGGAATCATTACGAGAAGGTTTACGACATCCCTAACCCCTTGGTCATAAACCTGCGTGGTAAGGTAGACGATATCGTTTTGAATCGCACGATCTAATTGCCCTCTGGCCAATTGGATACTGGACGTCACGCCGCCGCCATGATTGGATAGTAGCCACGAACGACGAAGCTGCAGGTATCCAGCCTCTAGCGGGCCGCCTGGCCGGTTGTTGAAAAGGCCAACCATGAACGTATCATTCCAGTTCCACACGAAACTTAGCGTACCGACCGTTACGAACGAAAGTTTCGCGACAGGAAGTACGATGCGGAAGAATGTACGGATAAACCCTGCACCGTCTATATACGCCGCTTCTTCCAGTTCCTTTGGAACGCCTCGGAAGAATTGGCGGAAGATAAAGATAAATAAACCGCCGCTAAGCCCAAACCCCGTAAATGCAAGCCAGAACATTGACCCAGCCTCGTTCCTAAGGTTGCTTGGCGCGCCGTTAAACGCAGTGAACAAGCCAAATATGTCAAAGTTCGTAAACATTATAAGACGTGGTACGTGGATAGCGGTTGCTGGAACGATAATTGTAAGCACTACAAGGGCAAAGAATATATTGCTGCCCTTAAAGCGAAGCCTTGCAAGCGAATACCCGAAGAATGCGCCGCCAAACATTTGGAATATCACGACAATACCTGTGGCAAACAATGTATACGCAAAGTTTCTTGGGTAATACAGAACATGCCAAGCCATGCGTGTAATATCGAATGAAAAGCGCGGCGGAATCCATATAAACGTTGTAAGCCCTGTGTCGCCGGGGTGGGTAAAAGCCGTAACGGTAGCGGTTAACAATGGGTACAGAATCATATAAGCGATGTTAATAATTAACGCATAACGGATAAAATGGAGAAAGAACTTCCTAAATCTCCGTTTAATCTTAGGTATGTTACTCCTCTTTATTGGCATATTCGCCGCGGCATTGTTTTCAGCGTTCACGTTAGTCATGATAGAACACCACCTTCGATATTAATTTGCCTACAATAGCGATAATGGCAACAACGATTACGATATAAATGATACTCATCGCGGCGGAAAGGGCGTGGTTTGCCGGCGGATTGATCGCTATATTACGTATGAACGAAATCATCGTCCCTTGTTGGAATAATCCCGTTCCCACATGCGTAAACCCGATACCGGCACTTCCATCACTCTGATTTATTGAATGCCGCTGGAAGACGTCCACCATCGTATATATCGTACACAGGAGAACCATGGGTGAAACCATTGGGAATGTGACCTTCCAGAAGGTTTCGTACCCCGTAGCCCCCTCAATCTTCGCCACCTCATAAAGCGACGGTGCGATTGATTGGAGCCCGGCCAAGAAAATCAGCGTGGGTACTGCGGAAACGGCGAGGATTGTAAGTACGTTCGAAAGCACGTCACCCAGCACCTGTGCAACATCCATACCGAACAGATCCTGCGGTAGACCGGAGTTGACGAGTACGTCCTGGACGATAATCGAGCCTGCACTTTGCCCAGCGGTTGCCTGCGCGGCTGTACCCATCATTTCCTGCATAAGCTGCGCTTGCGCCGTGGTGGTATCCGCGGATACGATAGACGCGCCCAAGATAATAGGGATGAAGAAGATCGTCCTCGCTGCGGATTTGCCGGGGAAGTTGCCGCTAATGAGGATAGCCGCAAGCAATGAGAATATTACGATAATAACAACTTGTAGGAGTGTATGTGTAAACATAGTTACGACAAACCTGTTAAAGTTCGGGTTTAAAGCCATCGCATCATAGTAGTTGTAGAACGTGTTATACAGCCAAACCAAAACATTACCCCAGCTGTCGCTCCGCCCGGCACGGCGATAATACCTCTCGCCTTGGCGTGTGTAGCTATCCGCGCTTCGGTCGTAATTTGCGGCGGCGGCGGTATCACCCGCGTATCTCGCATTGTCCGCACGTTGCTGGTAAGCAGCCGCGGTGGCGAAATTGGCGGTAGATTCCGCAAGCCTTTCGTCCCTACGCTCTATGGTGTTCCTGTACCAGTCAAATTCGCGGTGGATACGTTCTAGATCATGGTCATGCCTTGTGGTCACGATACCGCGTGTCGTAAGTTCCGTTTCACTAAAGCTCCAATATACAAGCTGGCCGAACGGACGCGCAAAGAAGAGGAGGAAACCCAAAATCCACGGAGCAAGAAGTACAATACCCCACACAGCCGTTTTTTTACGGAGTTCCAGCCTATAGTACCAGCCTGTATTGTTAACAAACAGAACAATTATCGAAATTAAAGTAACAATAAGCGGAAATAACGTGATACCGGCCAACCCACGTATTGGCGGGAGGATATCAATTGCCAATAGGTTATTATTTATATTGACAACCGCAGCCAGGATCAGGATTAAGCCGATGGATGTAACGCCAAACCCGGCCATTGCGATCCTGTTCCACCATTTTTTACCCAAAAAGCAGAGTGCCAGCGCAATAAGAACAATAGCAAGCCCTGTATAAACGGTGATCTGACCGCTGGCATTAAATATACCCGCAGTTGTGAAGTTTGGAGTATTGTACAGGATATCTTCCTCATATGTAAACAGCACGCCGAGGCGGGCATCAACGATATTCTCAATATCATTGATTATGTTTGACAACCCAAACATGTTCGCCGTCCTCGCGCCTACGATTTCAAGCGTCTCTACAGTGTTGGGGAATAAAAGGAATGTCTCTCCGTCTGCCATAACGAAACTGCGCGCATTATACGGCGCTTGGCGTAGTACATTAAACATGATGGCATAGTTTGGCGCAGCTCCGGGGTTAAACGCGGGGCCATCAAGGATATTGCGCCTCGTTTCCGCCGCTCCGGTTGGGAACATTTCAAAACGCTCTCCATCAGCCGTATAGAAATGGGTTGCACCCAGGGCATATATGGCTTGCAGGATTTCAACGCGTGTAGTAATGCTTGCCTCGGGGAAAGCAGGCCTGTCAAAAGCGGACAACATATTTTCCGTAGCAGCTACGGGGAAGAGATGATACATCAATCCGTCCGCATTTACAAATGCCGTAACGCCTATATCAGCGCCCCTAGCGGTTTGCAAGATTTGAAGCGTTGTAGGTACCACAGCGCCAATGAAGGCAGGCGCATCAAAACCATGTATCTCATCTTCTAATTCGAATATGCTATCATCCGTATAAAGAATACTCATGGACAAAGAATCCATCACGATGCGAACTGCATCGCCGAGGGTTGGGATAGCCGCTAAGTTATCGTGGAAAACTGCGGTAAACGCTTCATCATCAAGGAGGATTGCTAAAATTATAATTTCGTCGTCATTAACGTTTTCATCAATATTTTCGGCTACGTTTTCTTCATCATATATAACATCTTCGTCGTATTCATATTCGAAATATTCTTCAACAACTGTACGTTCCGCTATAAGTGCGTCAAATGCGGCTTGGTCTGGCAATATGTAGACCAATTCACCGTTATCATTTATAAAATGCGTAACGCCGCGCTGTACAAGAATATTCAGGATATCCGCGATAGATGGGATAACTGCAGCGGCAAAAGCCGGCTCAGTAAATATATCCGCATCGCGGACAAGCGCTTCGCCGTCCGGCGTAAAGAATTCCTCAATCCCAAGGTCTGCCATTACCATATCAAGTGCTTCACCGAACGTGGGTACGTGGCCGAAAGTAATATCCGCGAAAGGTTCGTTAAGCCCTTCATCTACAGCGCGCAGAGCAGGTATGCGGAGAAGCGGCCCATTAGCCGTATTAAGCTGAATGATACCAAGCGCTTCCATCACCATATCCACGGCTTCGCTGAGCGTAGGGATTTCCGTAAGGCCGTGAAGCAGCGTATTTGCGGCGGCATTTTCCCATGTAAATGCGGGCAGATTCTCTTCGTTTACATTCGGGAAGAGGAGTATCTCCTCGCCCATATCGTTCACGAAGGACACTACGCCGAAAACCGGAGCCCTGAGTTGGTATAAAACTTCACCGAATGTTATGACTTCCGAATAAAAGGCTTGTTGGTTTAACCATTCAGATGGAATCTGTGAGAGGGGAAACTCACCGTCTTCCGTGTAGAAGCTGGCGATGTTTAAATCCCGCATCACCGCATCAAGCGCGAAGCCAAATGTTGGGTAGAACCCAAACGGCAGATCCGCGTGCGGCACGGTAAGGTGGGGCGCGGTAGCCCAAACTCCTCGTGTCAGTTCAAGCGGTCCGTCCGCCGTATAGAACCGATCTATCCCGTGTGATGCCATTATCATGTCCACAGCGGCGCGGAAAGTTGGGATTTCATCCGCCGTGAACGTGTCACCCGGCTCACCAATAAATGGTAAAAGCAGGTGTTCATCTACATGTTCAAGCGAATTAACCCATACATTAAGATCAAACATATCGCGGAGTTGATGGACGTTTCTTGCCGTAAACCCGGATACGTCCGGATCAAGCCTTGCAAAGAACCAGTTAAAGAAGAAACTGGCAACTATAAGAACGATAGCTACGGCAGATATCCAAAAATTCTTGGGCATTTTTTTCATTTTCTTAGCCCCTCCCTAATTAACGCCATTTAAGATAACAAAGTCCTCCGGCCCGACGGTAACGCCATCGACCTCGCGGTATTCTCTGCTATAGTTTATAAGTACGACAACACCGTTATCGTAGGTTACACGCCGCACATCGCCGGGCAGGATTTCGTGGTTATACATCGTCGCATCCCACACGTGGCCCCAGAAATAGTTAAATCGGCTGTACATTTCAAAAATCTCATCTTCCCATCTGGAAAACTGGGTGCGGAAGAAGTTAAACTGGTAGTAAAAGCGTGTAGCTGTGGAGAACGCGCGCTCATCTTCATAGGTGAAGTTAAAGCGAAGGCCGCTCTTAGACTCTACCGCGCGAAGGAGGTATATGTTGAAATCAAGCATCGCCGCGTCGTTGAACGGCTCCAGAGATGTTTGTACAACGTTCTCCAAAATCATTTGCACAAAAGGCACAGCGTAGTCCACCAGCTCGCGCCCGCTGTGGCGCATAGGTAACTCCACAATATACGAGGCGTAGCGGAACATATACGAGTTCGCGTTGCGGAACATGAGGTGGTCAAGTCTATCGCTCATATCCCTCATGCTGTCAATGTAAACATACAATGCCTCAAAGCGTTGTATCTGGTCGTTCAGCCGCAGATCGCCGTAGAACAGGGTACCCGCGTCCATAATGGAGATATTGCGGATATTTAGGTTAAGCAAGTTGTTCGTAATCCTTTGGGTATAGTTTCTAAATGAGTGCGGGGAAATAAGTGAGAACACTGGGTTAAACATACGCGTAACCATGTTGAATTCTGGGTAAACGGCGCGTTGGTTGTTTAAGTACCTTGCTAGGTCACGATTGCCATTGATGCCTCGGGTAGAAGCCACCTTCATCAAATTAACGGCGGGGAAAAGGTTGATAGCGTCGTTTTGATTGGCGAAGTTGACTAGCCTGTTCATCCCGGCTGTGCCGCCAACCGCACTGTTTACGCGCAAGTTCCACAGCGGGTCGTTTAAGAACGAACCGCGGGTCCAACCCGTATACTCCGCAATGATATTGTTAAACCCCATATCCATAAGCCTGGTAAGGATGTCTATAGCC
>WQWB01000027.1 GCA_009785555.1 Defluviitaleaceae bacterium
ATGGGTTGTAAACAGAAATGCTTCACAAAAAGCAGTTGACTGGCACTTCAGTAATGAAGATGCGAGGAATAGGTTGAAATCCCTTTATCCTAAAATTTGATTGTGTCAGCGTAGTAGGAGCGAATGTGACGTGCTTTCACTTGATCCGCAATCTCATTTGACGATGTAAAGGAGATTCGATATATGAAAAATGTACTATTTATAATAACCGACGACCAGCGCCACGACGCGCTTGGCGCGGCCGGTAATAAGGATATCCTAACGCCGAATTTGGATAGGTTGGCGGCGCGAGGTACGATGTTTACGCAGGCGCATATCCCGGGCGGCACGTCCGGTGCGGTTTGTATGCCCAGCCGAGCGATGTTAAATACAGGGCGTACGCTATTTTCGCTTGAGGGGGAGGGCGGAAACATCCCTGCCGAGCACACGACGATGGCGGAGGTTTACAAAAACGCAGGATTTGATACTTATGTGATAGGTAAATGGCACAACGGCACGCCGGCCGTAACAAGAGGTTTTTGCGGCGGGGACAATATATTCTTTGGCGGTATGTGGGACCATTGGAACGTGCCGGTGAACAGGTTTGACCCAACGGGCGAATACGATAATGTCATTAACTTTACAGCTAATTTTTTCTATGATAATAAAGTAGTGCGGTTCCATTGCGATAAATTCAACCCAGGGGTGCATTCCTCCACTTTACTCACCGACACGGCGATTGACTATATAAAAAATAAAGAAGATGGTAAGCCATTCTTTTTATATCTGAGTTATCTCGCGCCGCATGACCCGCGTACGATGCCGAAAGAGTTTTTGGAAATGTATGACCCGGATAAAATTGATCTGCCTGCAAACTTTTTGACAGAGCATCCGTTTGAGTTTGGGCAACAGCATGAACGGGACGAGCTGCTTGCACCCATGCCGCGGACGGAAGAAAACACGCGTAAACAGCTGGCGGAGTATTACGCGATGGTTACGCATTTGGACTACGAAGTAGGGCGGCTGCTGGATGAACTCGATAGTAATGGGTTAGCGGGCGATACGCTTATCGTGTTTACGTCGGACAATGGCTTGGGGGTTGGTAGCCACGGCCTTTTCGGCAAGCAAAACCTTTACGATCACAGCGTGCGCGTGCCGCTTATATTGGCCGGGCCGGATATCCCAAAAGGCGAAATGGTTGATAATTATGTTTATTTGTTGGACATTATGCCGACGCTTTGCGACTTGTGCGGCTTACCAATACCCGAAAGTGTAGAGGGTAAGAGCTTTGCGCGGATGTTTGAAGATAAGAACTATAAAACGCGTGAAACGCTTTACCTTGCGTTTACAAAATACATCCGCGCGGTTAAGGACGATAGGTATAAATACATTGTGTACCGTAATCATGCTGACTGCGTACAACTTTTTGATCTTGCAGATGATCCCCTAGAGATGCGGAATTTGGCTGAGGATGACGAATACATAAATGTTCGTAAGGGGTTGAAAACGTTACTGTATACGCATCGTGACGAATGGAGAGATGGCAATCACGTTTTTAGTAAGGCGTTTTGGGGGTAGCCGGTTACTCCTTAATGATTATATGTTCGATCGTTTTTATGGTATTTAAAGGTTTTATTTTGAAATATTCCAACAGAAATTCTGGAACGACAGGAAACTCGCTCAAATGGCTTATAGGCAGCCAATGAAGTGTTTCATCCGTTCCTTGGTCAGTAAAAGTATTGTTTTGAATATCGATATTGTCGCAGTCCTTCATCAAGTAAAAGAAAACGATTTCGTGGTGTCTCTGGTTACAGAAATTATAAAATCGCTCTTGAACCATAATAGGCCTATCAATAGTTTTTTTCAATCTTTACGCCGACTATGTAATAGCAGGGAGAATTTATATGCTTCGCAAAAAGCAATTTATCGTTTTTGGAAATAAACGCTGCTGCTCTATAGGTAATATTTAAAGGCACTAATCTTCACCTTCGCCATCTTCTAAAATATCCGTAACGGTAACGATGCAATCCACAACCTTGTGGCTTTCCATCGTATGTATTGATATGTGTAGATTTTTCCCGCCGTTATTAAATTCAAACGAATCCCCTGGTTCGGGGATTTTGCCGAGGGAGTCCATTATCCAGCCGTTTACGGTTTGGGCGTGGATTTCCTCGTTTTCTTCGTCCAGCTCAAAGTATCCGAAAAATTTATCAATATAGGCTTCGCAGATAACGCGGTATTGGTTATCGTCCAGTTTAATAAATTCTTCGACGATATCATCGCTCTCGTCCCAAATATCGCCGACGAGCTTTTCTAAAATATCCTCGACGGTGACGATACCGGCCGTGCCGCCGTGTTCATCCATAACGACGGCGATATGGCTCTTCTTGCGCTGTAATTCCTTAAAAAGTTCGGTAATCTCCATAGTCGGCGCGACGTAAACAGGCATCGTTATGATTTCCGCAAGTTGTTTGTCTTTTTTCATAACATGGTTAAAGAAGTCGCGCAGATGGACGATACCTACGATACTGTCGATGGTATCGTCATATACGGGGATGCGGGAAAAGCCTGTTGTGAGGAATTTATCCGTAATGTCTTCAAGTGTGGCATCTTTTTCGATACCTTCGATTTTTACACGTGGCGTAATTACGTCTTCAGCGAGTAAGTCTTTAAATTCTATTGCATTTTGGATAAGTTCCATGTCATCCTCGTTGAAATTACCCTTTTCTTCCATTTTATCAACCATATCCATAAGTTCGTCCTCGGAAAAGGCGCGTTCATCGTTGGATTTGTAAAGTAGGTTAACAAGCTTGCGCCACCGCGCAAAAAACCACGTAAATGGCGTACAAAGCAGGATAAAGAAACGCAGAAGCGGTGCGGAGAACAAGGCAAACCGTTCCGGTGCTTCGGCTGCCAGGCTTTTTGGTGTAACTTCGGCGAAAAGCAAGGTTACGACCGTCATCACGGCGACGGATATAGTTGTGCCCATGCTGTGGAAATGGCTGATGAAAAACGCCGTGGCGATGGACGCTGCCAAAAGGTAGATAAAATTGTTAAGCGTCAGTATCGTAGTTATAAGCGTATCAAAGTCAGAATGTAATTTAATGGCAAGAGCCATACGTTTTGGGTTTTTTTCACCCTTTATCCGCAGGAGCGATGGGCGAAGGCTGGTGTATGCCGTTTCCGTCGCGCTGAAAAACGCAGAAAGAAGTAACAAAAAACCCAGCACTAACAGAGTTATCATACTGTAGGGTTCTGAATCCATATAAAAAACAACCTCCAAATTTCTTCGTATAATAGTATACATGAAATATATTTATTTGTCAAACTATCTTTTATGCCTTGCATTTTAATTTTCATATGATATAATTATTCTACAATCAGTTGAAAGGGACAGAAAAATGAAGGGTTCTCGCAAGGAAAGAAGAAAGCGTATTATTGCAGGTGTAATTGCCATCTTAATTGCCGTTTTGATGTTGGCCGGGGTTTTAATACCCTTAGCTGTTAGATAGAGTAGAGGTGAAGAATGGAATTTTTTGATGTTTTCACGACGGAGCATCATGTGTGGGCGGGAAGTAACGGCGGCCTCGTATACATTGGTATTACCGACCACGCGCAGTCTGAGCTTAAGGATATTATCTTTGTGGATATACCGCCCGTTGGCGACGAAATAGCGGCGGGTGTGTCCTTCTGCACGATTGAAAGTATCAAGAGCATAAGCGACGTTGTTGCCCCTGTTTCAGGGCGGATAATGCTTATCAACGAAGAGTTGGACGTAAACCCAGGCATCATTAATCATAACCCGATGGGTACGTGGATTGTGGCGGTTGAAGTTAGTTGAAGACTTAAAAAGGAGAGTAAGAAATGGCAGATATTAGGATAATTGGAGGTAAACAAAATTCGCGTATTGTTACGGATATACATAATGTAATTTGTAAGCAGGCGGTAGAACTTTTACAAGACTTTTGTTGCCGCATAACAGGCGTTATGCTTGAAATTGTTGATATTAGCGATATCCGTCAAGGTGATATAATAATCTGCTCACTATCTGCTCCGACAAGCGGAATTAAAGAAGACGGGTTTGCTCTGTCAACTGTGGACGGCAATATAAATATTACCGGCGTGGGTATGGGCGTGATATACGGTGCCGTTACTTTGCTTGAAGATTATTTTGGCGTGCATTATTTTACGGCTGATACATATACTCTTAAGAAGAGTGAAATTATGGACGTGCCTGGTGATATCGATAGGTTAGAGATGCCGACGTTCCGTTACCGCCAAATCAACACCTATAGCCAGGTTGATCCAGTTTTTAAGTTGTGGCACAGGCTTAAGATACCGTCTGAAGTATTCATAAAAAGCATGTGGGTGCATACATTTAACCGCATTTTGCCTGCGGCGGAGTTTGGTGATGCACACCCGGAATATTACGCGTTTATAAACGGTGAACGCCGCCCAGGCACGGCAGCGCAGTGGTGTTTGACGAACCCGGAGGTTTTTGAGCTTGCCGCGGAGCGGATAGCCAATATGTTTGATGAGCAACCGGACAGGCAAATGATATCCATAAGCCAAAACGATAGCCAAAATTATTGTCAGTGCGAAAATTGCCGCGCGATAGATGAAGCGGAGGGTAGCCCGTCAGGTACGCTTGTTTATTTTATGAACAAGTTGGCTGAACGTTTCCCGGATAAAGAAATCTCAACTTTGGCGTATCTATATTCAATGCAGCCACCTAAAAAATTGAAGCCGTTAAAAAACGTAAATATTATGCTGTGCAGCATCGACAGCCATCGTGAAGTGCCTCTTACAGACAATGTCTCAGGCCGTCAGTTTGTCCGTGCCATCGAGGGGTGGTCGGCGATATCCGATAATATCTTTGTGTGGGATTATGGGATCAATTTCGACAACTACATTTCACCGTTCCCCAATTTCCATATATTACAGCCGAATATGAAGTTGTTTCGCGACAATAACGTGACTATGCATTTTGCACAGATAAATTCGGTTAAGGGTGGGGATTTTTCGGAATTGCGCGCGTATCTCTGCGCGAAGTTAATGTGGGATGTGGACTGCGATTTAGAGTATCACATCCAGCTGTTCTTAAGAGAATATTACGGCAAAAATGCTGCACCGTACCTTCGTGAATATTTGAAGGTTCGTGAAGATGCTATGCTGGAAAGCAAAAAGTCTTTATGGATATATGACACGCCGATTACGCACAAGGACGGCATGTTGAATACCGAAATGTTATCGAAATATAACAAAATATTTGATGCGGCGGAAAACGTGGAGACAGATGGGGTTTATATAAACCGTATACGGGAAGCACGCTTGCCCGTTATGTATGCTGAGCTTGAAATTTCCCGCACGATGCCGCCGCACGAGCGCGACGAAGAGCGGCTTGCGGGCCTTTTGTTAGCTTTCCGCAACTGTGCGGCCTCTTCCGGCGTTATGGAACTGAATGAACGCAAAAACACTGTTGAAGAATATTGTGAAATTTACCGGAATCGCTATTTGGCGGCATCCAAAAGTATCGCGTACGGTTGTCCGGTCACATTTATAACACCACCTGACCCACCGTACCACAAAATTGGCGACACGGCTCTTACCGATGGATTATACGGCGGTGGTACATTTAACGAGTCGTGGGTTGGTTGGGTTGGCAAGGATGCAGAGTTTATTATAGATCTGCGTGAAGAAAAGCCTGTGAATTCCATAGAGATAGATTTTCTGCATCACCTTGGCTCATGGATTTTATTGCCGAAGAGCGTAGAATGTGAAGTTTCGTTGGACGGGGCTAGTTTTGTGCGATTTGGACGGTTTGATGTACCGGAAGATAGGGAAGCTAAAATAAAGTTCGTTAATGTTGCCATAAAACCGGAAAAACAGGTAAAAGCGCGTTATGTGAAGGTGAAAATCGCGACGCTTGGCCTTTGCCCTACGTGGCATTATGGCGTTGGTTTCCCCGCGTGGTTTTTCCTGGATGAAGTGAATATATATTAGCGTAGTTGATAAATAAGGGGATCGTATGAATACGAATGAAACATATTTTGATAGTTTTTTAACTGAAAATGAAAATAGAGGAAAAAAAATCGAAAGGGAAATTGGTAAAGAAGCCGCGGTTATAGTTGGAATTGAAATAAAGCAGGATAAAAATGCCGATATAGACGAACTTATGCTTGAGCTGGCGGAGCTTACGCAGACGGCAGGCGCGCAGGTAGTGGAGGCTGTTATACAGAAGGCCGATTCTGTACATTCTGGGCATTATTTAGGTAAGGGTAAGGTTGAGGAGCTGAAGGCCTTGATAGATGAGCTGGACATAGACGTGGCTATTTTTAACGATGAACTTTCACCCGCGCAAATCCGCAACCTCAGTGACATGCTTGGTGTACGTATCGTAGACAGGACCGCACTTATTTTAGATATTTTCGCGATGCGCGCGCAATCTGCCGAAGGTCGTTTACAAGTTGAAATGGCGCAGCATAAATACCGCCTTTCCCGTCTTGCAGGCCTTCAAAAGGGTATCGAAATGTCGCGCCTTGGCGGTGGTATCGGTACACGCGGCCCCGGTGAGACAAAGCTTGAGACGGACAGGCGCCATATCCGTAACCGCTTAGACAAATTACGAGCCGACCTTAAGGAAGTGGCGAAGCGGCGCGAAGTGATGCGCAAATCACGCGAAAGGGAAAGCATCCCCGTCATTGCCCTTATGGGATATACAAATGCAGGAAAGTCAACGGTTATGAAAGCACTTAGCGGTGCCGACGTTTTTGTGGAAAACAAGCTTTTCGCTACACTTGATACGACAACGAGGCGAATAGATATGGGCAGTGCGGAGGTTCTGCTTACTGATACCGTTGGGTTTATCCAAAAACTTCCAACAACGCTTGTAGAAGCGTTTAAGTCAACTCTTGAAGAAATCGTCTATGCCGATATTTTACTGCATGTTGTGGACGTCTCAAACCCTAACCACCGCACTCAAATGGAGGTTACCTACAAAACGGCCGCGGAACTTGGTGCGGGCGATGTGCCAATAATTACCGTGTTTAATAAAATTGACAGGTTGGACGGAGAAGCCGTTTTTTCGGATAGCCGAGCTTCTGATGTTGTCTGTATTTCAGCTTTAGACGGAACGGGGATGAACGAACTTGTGCATATATTAGAAAAAGCATTGCAATCCCTACGCCGCAAACTGTCGATACTTTTACCGTACACTGAAGGGGCACTTTTGGACTATCTTCATAAAAACTGTACAATCCTTACGAAAGATCATACAGAAGAGGGGATTTTGATGGAAATTTATGGAGATAACGAAGCGGTACACAGAATGGAACAATTCGTAAAGGAAAACGTCTAAACAACTATAAAAAAGTGCTTTGGAAACAAGAAATGGGTTGACAAAACACAAGTTTACGGTTAAGATAAAGGTATTAACTGAAATTCAACGTTTTTTTCATGAAAAGGAGGAAAAATTGTGAATTTTGACGAAAGAAAAGATACAGGTAGAATTAATGATGCCGATACGGATATCAAAGATTTTGCCGTTATAGATGATGATGACGACGCGATTGCCGCCGTCGGCTCGCTTTTTGATGATGATGATGATGATGACGCTGACGACGGCATTAAAGAGATAAGGCGGACGGATTTTAGCCAGCGGCCAATCCAAAGCTCAAACCAGGCACCAACGTCGGCTAGGAGCTATAAAGTACGGGAGTTTTACAGCCCGGAGGATGATAAGGACGATGACTTTACCGCCGTATCGACGCTCAAAACAACCGCTACAGCGGTATTGGACGATGAAGACCCAGGTGACGTTGATTATAGCGAATACCTAAAAACCGTCTCCCGCACAAACCAGGACGAGAAGGAGCGCAAAGCCGCAAACAGTTTTACCGGCGTTGCGAGGGATGAAGAACGTGAAACCCAAAGGATTATGGACGCGGCCAGAAACCCAGCGGTTAGCAAAAACCAAAGGCGCGACACAGCTGCCGTTAAGCCAGCAACACCGCAAACGCGTAAGCCGGTACGTCATGGTGCGCCGCAAGAAGGCGGCACAAGGTCTGCATCAAGTCCCAATCCACGCCAGCCAGCCAGCTCTGATACTGGCCGCATCCGCCCGGCAGCGTTTGTACATAACGATGAAGCGCCGCAGACCGCAAAATCTGCTGCGTCGGCACGTCATACAATCACTGCGCCAAAAGTGGCGAACGGTGATAGAAATCATTTCAAGAAGCAAGAAGAAGCCGCTAGAGAATCGCGCAATAGTGCGCCTGCAGATATCCGTAGCTATGTTACCATGCCAGTAATCCTTGGTGTGGCGGTTTTTATATTATTAGTAGCCACGATTTGGCTTTTTGCCCTATATGCAGGTCAGCGCAGGGATATAAACGCACATGCGGACGCGACGGCGGATCTAACTGCTCTCGAAAACGATAACCAAACACTTAGGATTAGGATTAGCGGGTTGGAGCATAATGTTGAGGCTCTTGAATCTGAGATTGATTTTTTTCAAGGACAATTGGCGGTTGCGCGTAACCACATAGGGGAAGATGCTTGGCCTGGTATATTTGCAAATGCAGGTAACCAAAACCAAGGTAATGGCGGACAGCAAACGATTAACCCAACGCCGTCGCCGCTGCCAGATATTGCGCCTTTTTCGCACGTAGTTCTGCGAGGAGAGACGCTTAGCGGGATTGCAAGGCAGTATAATATATCACATTATAGATACATTATGGAGATTAATCCGCAAATAGCTCGGCCGCAAGATTTGCAAGAAGGGCAGACAATTCTTATCCCAAGGCAGTAGCTGTAATTTTACAGGAGGTAAATTATGGAAATGATAATTCCCGGCACATTACGAAGGATATTTATGTACATAGTTTTACCCATGTTGTTTTTAGGGTATAATTTAATTGACACAAGAACCGCGGTTGTTTCGGAAGCGGTTTTGATTACGCCCGTGGCGCATCATGCTTGGACGCAAGTACAAGAGCAACAAGTATTCTTTCCGGCGGATATTAATGTTTTTTCGCGTTATCACTTTGTTGAACATATTGTGCAGCCAGGTGATACTTTCTCAAGCATCAGCAGGCTTTTCGGCGTTGATTGGCAGGAAATATTGGAGTTCAATGCTTTGCAAAACATAAATACTCTCCGAGTAGGCGATACGATTGTTATTCCCATAAGGGTTTTTGAAGAGGTATCGGCAACGCATTCGTCTTGGTTTACAGAAACGTCACCCGAACCTATATTAACGGCATCGCGTGAAATATGGTGGGGTATGGATCCGTCGTTCCCCTTTGTGGATGATACAACCTTCCTGCGTGATTTAATGTTTGAAAACGTGAGGTTAATGCACGAAATTGAGCTTCTGCGAGCGCAAATCCGCCGCTATGAGTTTTTGTTTGACGAAATTATGTGGAGCCGCCGCTCTCATTGGCATTACGTGGACGTATGGCATCAGCCATTTATTCACGGCGTACATGACAGGGTGCTGACGGGGGCTTTCCACACGGTTGAAGCCTGGGAGACATTGGATCGTATCGCGGATATACATGGTGCCGAAGTACGGGTGATTGCTGTTGCGAACGATTTAACCGATTTAGCGGTTACTCCAAGGCAAACGCTTTTTATTCCTTGGGCTGCTCATTCCTATATTTTCATTGAAATAGATTTAATGTTTATCCCGCTCGACATGCTGCTTGCCGACATTCACACCGTCAGTATAGGTGAAACGTTGTATAGCATCGCGCAAATGTACAACATAAGCCGTGAGGATATTATGGCGGCAAGTCATATTTGGGACGTGAACGTCTTCCCCGGCCAAAGGCTGTATATCCCACGTGGTATAAAGATCGGCTATCCGCCTGTGGTTTTGTCGTTTGAAACGCTTGACGTACTTTTCCAATTACGCAATAATGTATTTATTACGCCGCCGATGCTTGTGCCGACACCGATGCCAGTACCACCAGCATGGCGTTAACACTTAGTGAAAGTGAAGTTACCCGTCTAATTATAAAACAAATCCAATTACCTCTACGAGAATAACGGAGGACATATCTTATATGAATTTAGAAAACATGCAGCTTCCGGAGCTACGCGATATTGCGAAGGCAAACGGCATTAAAAACATCATTAAGTACCGCAAAGCTGAGTTGCGGGAGCTGCTTATAGACTTAGAAAAATCTAAAAAATCCACAAAAGAACCCATCGCGAAATCTTCAACTGAGCAAATACCAAGGAAGCGCGGAAGGCCGCCGAAAACCCAAGGTTCCGTTGAGATTTCACAAGAATCCATTTGTGAGTTTATCGCGCCAGATGATAAAGCTGATGAACCCCTGGTAACCAATGAGCCGCCGCTTCCAGCGGAAAATCCGATACCGCCTGAGCCGCAACCAACGCAGGCAAATTATGGATACTCTGAAACAAATGGACAGCGCAACGTTTTTACCACGCGGGCGGAGCGGCAAAATCATATGGAGCAGCTTGCCAGTGGCGAAGATGGCGAAGGTATCTTGGAAATAATGGAAGAGGGCGGGTATGGTTTCTTACGTACGCAAAATTATCTGAGTGGGCCAAAGGATATTTATATTTCGCCGTCGCAAATACGACGTTTTAATTTGCGGAACGGAGATAAAGTGCGCGGCTCTCTGCGTGACGCACAGAATAACGACAAGTTCAAAGCGATACTTTTGGTAAAATCAGTAAACGGCGATCTGCCTGGCTCCGTTCACAGACGCCCGAAGTTTGAGGATCTGATTCCCGTATTTCCAGATTCCAAATTGGTGTTGGAGCATTCTCAATCATGCACTGCAACGCGGATAATTGATCTTATGTCGCCTGTTGGCAGAGGCCAGCGCGGCATGATCGTATCACCACCTAAGGCCGGCAAAACGGTACTCCTCAAAAAAATCGCAAATGCGTTGACGCTTAACCATCCAGATGTTCACCTCATCGTATTACTTATAGACGAACGGCCGGAGGAGGTTACGGACATCCAGCGCTCTATCCAAAACAAAAACGCGGATATTGTGTACTCCACATTTGACGAAACGCCGGAACACCATATAAAAATAGCCGAAGTCGTGATGGAGCGCGCACGCAGGATGGTGGAGCAGGGCAAGGATATGGTTATATTGATGGACTCAATAACCCGCCTCGCCCGCGCGTACAATCTCACAATGCCGCCAGGCGGGCGCACATTATCCGGGGGTCTCGACCCTGCCGCGCTTCATATGCCTAAAAAGTTTTTCGGCGCGGCACGGAATATTGACGGTGGCGGTTCTCTAACTATCCTTGCCACAGCCCTTGTGGAAACGGGCAGTAGGCTTGATGATATGGTTTTTGAAGAGTTTAAGGGTACGGGTAATATGGAGTTGGTGCTGGATAGGAAATTATCGGAGCGGCGTATCTTCCCCGCCATCGACATCAACAAATCCGCTACGCGGCGTGAGGATTTACTTCTAACGCCAACGGAATTGGAGGCTATGTACGCCCTGCGCCGTGCAACGGGCAACACCGGCACCGCAGAACTTACGGAGGAGATTACGAATATGCTCCTCAAAACCCGCAGTAACCAAGAATTTATACATGGCTTAAAGGCCTTGAAAGGCCTTAAATTCCAATAAATAGCATAAGCACATAAGAAAGGGATAATAGCAAATGAAAAAAACAGGTTTAATTTTATTAATTTTAATGATCGGAGTACTAATCATGAACACAGGATGCAATAACGAAACGCAATTTGAGGCATTCCTCTGCGGCACAACGCTTCAAACATCTATGCCCGCAGTGGGTGATACAATCGCGATTATCAAAACCAACCACGGCGACGTCATAGTGCGCTTCTTCCCCGAGGAAGCCCCGTTGGCGGTTGAAAATTTTATCACACATGCCCGCAACGGTTACTATGATGGGCTTACGTTCCACCGCGTCATCCCAGGATTTATGATACAGGGCGGCGATCCGAACGGCAACGGCACAGGCGGGCAAAGCATTTGGGGGCGCGGATTTGAAGACGAGGTCCATCCTGAACTTAACCACCTTCGTGGCGCCCTCTCCATGGCAAACGCCGGGCCGATGACAAATGGCAGCCAGTTCTTCATCGTACAGAACCAAGGAATTGCGGCATGGTGGCCAAACGAAGCGGCTGAGATACAGCGCTCTATTGATAACGAAAACCATAGGACTACGATCAGGGCGGCATCAACCCTTGAAGCGTACCGCCTGCGCGACCGCTACCCTCTTAGGCACTTAGAGTTCTTCCTTGAACATGGCGGCACGCCGACATTGGATACGCCTGGCTTTAACACTACGTCCGTCCATACGGTTTTTGGTATGGTTATTTCCGGTATGGATATTGTTGATTTGATTGCGAATGTTCCAACCAACCCAGCAAATGACAGGCCGATTGAACCGGTGGTTATCCTTTCAATAGAAATTACCGAGTTTAGAGGTAATTAAATATGAACAATATTTCCGAAGCGGATTTTGAGGACTTAAAGGATAATAACGTGGATGTGGAAAAAGGCGAAGTTATCGCACAAGAATCGCGTGAGCTGCCAGCCGTCCAGCTCCGCCCGGTGGATTCAACGAATTGGAAATGCCTTGTTGATATGTCCATACCCGCCGAGCAGGAGGAGTTTGTCGCCGAAAATTGGTACGCTTTATTGGAATGGAAGTTTGCGGAAAATCCGGACAATATTCGTCCGTTCTGCGTATACGGCGGCGAAGTGCCCGTTGGCTTTATCACCTACGCCCTTGACCGCGACATGCACCGCTGGGTCATAACACGCCTTATGGTGGATGCAAAGCACCAAGGCATGGGTTACGGCAAAGCGTCTTTGATAAGCCTTTTTGATATTGTGCGGGATACGTTAGGTAACATTGCTTTTTATACTTACGTAGACCCGCAAAATGAGGCCGCCCTCCGTCTGTGTGAGGGCGTAGGGCTTCTTAAAACGGGCGAAGAATTATGGAATGAGGAAGTTATGCGAATAATGTTGTAGAGGCGGGAATTTTCCGCCTCTATTTTCAAAGAGAGGCGATTTTTTTGTACATAAATAACCGCATCATTCAGCTTGTCTACCGCATTGCAACGGCGGTGGTTGCCGTGTACGGCCTTGTGTCATTGTCACGGCTATTTGGCGTTGGGCTAAACCCAACAATGTTCATATTCTATACGAATATCAGTAATTTACTGGTTGCGGCATATCTCATATTTTCATCAATACACACATTTTTAGACATACGCAAACACGGCGTGCGCGGCATATCCACTGTCGCGCCTGGCGTAAAGCGCGCTTTCGTGATGATGATTAGCGTGACAATGGTTGTGTACCACTTTATACTTCTATCTGCCGGTTTTGAGATGGTTGCGGCGGCGGCCATCGTACATACGGTGCCGGATATTTTGGTGCATTACGTAACCCCATCGCTTTTCATTTTAGATTGGCTATTGTTTGATGAAAAGAACCGCGTGCGCTGGTTTGATCCGCTTCTATGGCTGGCTTTACCATTTGCGTATGTGGTGTTTATAATGTTTCGCGCTGAAATTGGCGGCGAAATACCTTACCTGTACTCACGTTTCCCATATCCGTTTTTAGATATAGACAACTTGGGTCTGTCTATGGTTTTAATCATAAACTCAGCAATGATGATAGGGTTTATTGTGCTTGGTTATGTTATTTTCGCCATTGATAAAATAACTTCACTGTTCAAAAAAACAGTATAGTTTTGGTAAAAAATCTTTGTTTCAACAATTGACTAAATCCACCTTTTTGTGATATAATTTTATGCGGAAGCATTATTATGTTCGGGAGGACGCTTAGTGAAATATAGAATTACCGCAATTTTTTCGGCGTTTATATTAATGATAATTATTGTAAATGGTTTCAATGCTAAAAATGCCGTGGCTTGGCCTTTTCCATATGATGTACCGCCAGGTCATTGGGCTTATGACGCGGTAAAAACCGTAACGGAGTTAGGCATAATGTATGGGCTTACGGCAGGTTACAACGCACGCTTTGCCCCGTATGAGTTTGTCGGCATGTTTGATACGGCGCGCACCCTTGCGTACCTAGCAGGCTTCGTGCGTTATGGAGCAACCGATGCACAACAAACGGAGTTCGATGAGATTTACCGTCGCCACGCGGCTACCATTGAGCTGTATTCGTCCGATTGGTCATTGTGGCGGCATGACTTTAATAGGGAAATCGCCTTTTTATTAGAACATGGTATTTTTATCGCACCTGATTTAGAGAACTTTGTCTCCGTTGTGGATGGCGTGGAGAGGGAAAATGCCCTTGCACGCGTTTGGTTCGTGCTTTTCCTCGCGCGACTCATGGATGTTGCGGATGAGGCACGCAATTTTACACATATAAGCGACAATTTTGGAGACCACCATGAAATCCCGGTTTTATCTCGCGCGTATGTTTATTATATGCGTGAAATCGGGTTGATTAGGGGTGACGACCACAACAACTTTAACCCTTGGGGTGGCGTAAACCGCGCTGCTATGGCTATTATGCTTAGCCATACTCTTGAATTTATTGGTTTTGAGTTGTATGACTATAGCGCGGCCTCGCCAACGGCGGCCAATATAACGGCTATTGTAGGCGAAATAATGCAGGTGCATACGGTTTTTAACGCCGTTGAAATACGCAATTTAGTGACTCTTGAGCGGATAATCCATCCCGTATATACCGGCGCAGCGATATTTATAGGGGGAGTTCCGGCGGATTATGAAATGCTTCAAACTGGGATGCAAATTGCGGCGATTATAGAAGACGGTGAAATCATAAATATGATTGCAATGCTTAACGCCACCGTTTTTGCGGATCAGCCAGTACGCCCTATTGGCGTTATCTCGTCGGAGCGGCATTTTGCGGGCAGCAACCTGTTGGATGGCATTATCTATACAACCCGCGATGGGGAAGAGGGTAGGTCTATAGGCTTGCAGATGCGGCGTGTAAATACCTTGGGTGTAGATACAACCATGGTGCAATCATTTATTCTACACCAAAATGCCACGATTACGCGTGGTCTGTCTATAATTGATTTTGATGCAATTTCCGCCGGAGATATCGCGACGATAACCGCAGCGGGACTTACTATCCACAATATCCATTTAGAGGATAGTTCGCGCAGTATACGCGGTGCCATTATTTCTAGGCGTCACCTTATCGGCGGTACCGGTGGATGGGTTGTTGTGGAAGAGAGCGCAATCGGCCGAATGCACGAGCTTTATATAAATAACGATACCGGCATAATACGCATTGGGCACCAAACTGGTGAGCCAAATTGGGCAGACCTTCGTGTTGGCGACATTGTCGAGGTGCGGATTGAGGATAATAGAGTAAAGGCAATTTGGGCAGAGGGTAACCGCCGCACATTGGATGGTGTTGTTACGGGTATACAGATTTCGGCCGCCAGGGCCGCGTTAACGATTATCCATTCCGATGGGGAGGAATCTACATTTCCGGTTATACCTGGCCGTGGTGTGGATATAAGCGTACGGCAAGTGGGTGAAGAGGTACGTATAAACCTTGACAGTAATGAGATAGAGCAAATCTTTCGCCTGTCAAGCACAGTTACACAATCGACTATCGGTACTATAGTTTCCGTTTTACCTAACTATATACAAATTTTCGGTGAAGATTATGAAGGCGAAGCGGCATATCTTTATTTCTCCCAAAGTATGAGCGTTATAGATAATGCGACTTCCGCGATTCTTGCGCCCAATGACTTACAGGAAAATATGCAAGTTTTTATTACCTATATAACATTGCAAGACATAAATTACGCCATACAAATTGTTATAATAGGAAGACCGTAGCGGCTGTACGTTTAAGCTAGAAAGGGTCGGAAATGGACAAACGCGGTAGCCGTAACAAAGGCGTACGCGGTAGCGGCGGCAATGCCAAAAACAGCACGGGTCGTACCGCACCACACGCTAATATACAGCGTGGGCAATTAAATGTAAATCAACGTAAGCGTAAGGTAAACCCACTAAATGTACTGTTACGTTTGCTTTTACTGTGTTTCCTGACGATACTTAACGGAACTGAGAAACTTGTAACCTACATTCAGAATTTTTTCAAAAATATGGAGCCGCGCGCAAAGGTTGCCGCATCCGTTGGAGGTATAATTTTATTTGCAATGGTGGCTGTACTTATCGTTATTTTGGCAACTGTAAGGCCGAACGCATTCCAAATTAATTTAGAAGGTACTGCAGTAGGCATAATAAATATGCGGCAAAATACAGGGCTTGATGATGAAGGGTTTGCAAACTTTATTTCCGAACGGCTTATGGTCGATTACCAGGGTGAGGCCGTACGTATTTTATCAAGGATTACGGTTGCGCCTATACGATCAAGTAATGTTCGTGAGCTTTCGCAAGTTTTGGACGATATCGTTGCAAGCCCGAGGCTTATATATCAAGTTGAAATAGCGATTATCAACATAGACGGGGAAGAGGCCGCCATCCTACGCAACCGCGCCGAGGCGGAAGGGTTGCTGAGCGAAATAGGGCGCAGTATGGCGTTAAGTATCGGGCAAGATAATTTAGGTGCAATTGTTCATAGTGGTTTTTTGGAGGATGTCGCGATAGTGAGTGAGTTTCGTTACCCAAACAGCCACATGAACATGGTGCATGCCCGTAACATACTTACTCGCCATGAGATTGTGCGGGATATACATATCGTACAAAGCGGGGAGAACTTGACGACCATACGCAACCGCTACGGTATGTCGGAGCAAGAAATTTTATTGATAAATCCTCAGATAGCAAACCCGCATATGATGAATCCAGGTATGGCAATATATGTAGACCGTCCTCGGCCTATCTTAACAGTAATTACGGTTCTTGAGGTTGTAAGGGAGGAAGACGTACCATTTGGCAGCCGGGAGTTTCCGGACCCAAACCGCCAACGCGGCCAGCGGGAAACTGTCAGCCACGGCGTGGACGGGCGTAGAGCGATTACAGAGCATTTGACATATCGCAACACAAATCTTCACAGCCGCATTCCCATAAGCACTTTTTATATACTTGAACCTGTGGATGAGCAAATTGTTTACGGCACAAGAAATTAGGAGGTAGTATGGATTATAAAGCAAACTATGAAAATTGGCTTAATGATAACTATTTCGATGATTTGACTAGGGCGGAGCTTCTAGCTTTGGCGGATGATGCCATAGAGATTGAAGACAGGTTCCATAAAAACTTGGATTTCGGCACAGGTGGGTTGCGCGGCATTATTGCTGCCGGTACAAATAGGATGAATATATATACCGTGCGCAAAGCTACACAGGGATTGGCCAATTATATTATAAAGAATACACCCGACGGCAAGTGCCGAGGTGTAGCTATTGCGTATTCTTCACGTCGTTATTCAAAAGAGTTTGCGGAAGCGGCCGCACTTACGCTATGTGCCAGCGGCATAAAGGTTTATATATTCGGCGACCTCCGCCCAACGCCGGTGCTTAGTTTTACTGTGCGCCATTTGGGTTGCGTTTCGGGCATTGTTATAACGGCAAGCCATAACCCGCCGGAGTATAACGGCTATAAATGTTACTGGGAGGACGGCGCGCAGGTAAAATACCCGCAGGACGTTGAAATTATAAATGAAGTTAATGCGGTAAAGTCATTTTCCGAGATAAGTACGATGAGTAAGGAAGATGCGGTTAACGTAGGTTTGCTGAACTATATCGGTAAGGAAGTTGATGACGCGTTTATCGCTGCCGTACTAGAGCAGGGGGTGCATAAGGATGCTGCCGCCAACGCCGCGCTGTCCATCGTGTTTACTCCGCTTAACGGTGCGGGTAATGTGCTTGTACGCCGTGCGCTCTCCGAGGCTGGTTTTGTGAATATTTATGTTCCACCGGAGCAAGAAAATCCTGACCCAAATTTTACCACAATAGGCTACCCAAACCCGGAAAACCGCGCCGCATTTGACATCGCAATAAAAC
>WQWB01000028.1 GCA_009785555.1 Defluviitaleaceae bacterium
AGAACATCATATAAAACGTAAGCGTGTCCGGGAGCGCAAAGGCTCTGTCCCCGTACATAAACGGTACTATCGCGGCTGGGGCAAACCGGCCGGCAACATCATCAAAGCCGGGGAACCCAGAAAGTTCCGCCACCGCACCGCGGAAGGCAAAGTTCATTGGCAGTTCAATAGGCAGGAACATCGCAACGTCAGGACCCTGGCCGGACACTGTCGCCGGCAGAAGCATACTCATGTCAACCAGCATTAGGTTAACGCCGATACCGGTTTGCGGCGTAAACGTTTCGTCTATCATGGTGCGTAGGGCTACAAGCTGGTCACGCCCGGTGCCGATCCAAACCTCGATAATTCGGGTTACGCCATCTTCCCCCGTAGCTCCCAGAGCGTTAAAGTCTATAAAGAAAGATAACACAAGCGATACGATGCCGTGCCAAAGCCTCGCCCAAAAACCGTCGCGGTTGCTTGGCAATTCCGCATCAGCGGACATGATGAATATCGCGTCCACGCGAAGCGGCTGTTCCCTAGCCTGCATAAGCCATGAGCCTAACCCGCCGATCCTAATCCTAAATTCCGCTAGATGACGCGGCATATCATCCACGTTCTGAAGTATTCGATCCAAAACGTTGATCATGGTGCGGATAACGACGTCCCTCTCGCTGATATTGCCGTCGGAAAGCTCCATTAGCCCGTCAAACACGCGGACGAGACGGTCGCGCTCGTAGCGCAAATCATCATATAAGGTTGGTATGCGGCGGTTAAGGTGGTAATCCCTAAAAACGTCTGGCACAATACCCGTAACGGTAAGCACTTGCCGGTAAATACGGTTTAAATTGGCGATGGATGCCTGTATCTCGCGCAGGTACGGAGCGTAACCGCCCAGCACCGTCTCCATACGGATCGTATGTACGCCTTCCTCAAAATAGAATAGGAACGGGTCGTCACCGCCCAAAACAACAACCTGCCAACGATTACTAAAATGGAACGGAACGTAGTCAAGTTCCGAAAACGGAACCACTCCGTTTATAGATATACGGCGGAAGGCCATCGCGCCCCTGTTAAAGTTTTGCTGTACGTTTAGCGCAATCTTGTAAAGCCCAGGCTCATCAATCTCAATATCCCATTCAATCCACATACCGGGGTTGGACCATGCAGCGCCGCCAATATAATTTATACGTATATAACGAGGGTTAAGCGGGTAAACGCCCGGACCGCCCATATTTGCGGCCGGCGCAAGCATCTGCGATGAGCGGCGTACTGCATCCTGCCCCTCAATGCGCTTAGTTTCCACATCCGGGCGCGGAGCGTCCGCGAAGCCAGCGGAATACTCAGCATAACTAATAGGCGTTTCCGCGCGGAAAAGCCTAATGCTGTTTATAATCATCGCCTCGCGCTGAGAGACGAGGGAAATCGTATTTAAGCCTTGTTGGAAGAAAAACGAAAGATATTCATTATAGTCGCCCATATGATCTTGCAAAATAGCTTCGCGCCATAAATGCTGCTCTATAAGCGTCGGGCGGATGTCGTGGCCGCGCGGATCCCTTAATATCTCATCATGGAGATTAACCCAAGTGCGGCGAAAATTGATGGGATTTGCTTCAAAGAATTGAAGTTCGTTATTTATAAGAACGGCGCGCTGGACATCCGAGTTTCTGCCCCGCGGTATAAAATATGTAATGGCTATGTTGTAAAGCCCGGCAACGGGGACGTAAACCTCCCAAGTTATTATCCCTTCCTCGTCCGTCCAAACGGATGCGCCCGGCTTACCTTCAAAGTCTTCATATATACGAACGACCATGCCGTCGTAATAGGTATAATCAGCGGCGGCGATTATTACTTCGCGACGATGAGGGATAGGGATAAGGGCGTGATCCGCAAGGAAATCAGAGAAGCGATAGAACGCCCCAAATGTGTCAAGCATTCCCTGCGCTTCGTTAAAGGTTATGGGGGCGTCGCCCGCAATAACACGCAGCGATATTGAAGGCAAGGCAACAACAAACAAAACCGCTAAAAGATAACAGATAAACTTATGCAAAACCCGTTTTAACCCTAACATTACAGATCACCGCCGAATTTCTGTTATTATTACATTGTACGTATATGCGTACACTGTTCACGTATTTCGATATGAGTATACCATACCCACCAATGAGCTGTCAAGGGGTATAAAAAATATTTTACTATGCGTTTATATAATTATACGCTGTATATGGATAAACTGCACAGTTTCCAAAGTTTATTTATTTTTTAACCTTAAATACTTACTTAAGGTTTAACGAATCCAAGCCTTAGAGATATGCTTTTTGCACATTCGAGACCAAGCTCGATTTCCTTTTCAAAATCCCTTTGCTCATGGAAGGTCCCGGTGATGCTTATGGCGTGTACCACCCGCCCGTGCTGGTCATACACAGGGAAGCCGAAACAGGTTATACGCTCATCATTTTCATAAAGGTCGCGGGCATAACCCATATGCAGTATATCCTTCATTTCCTTTTCCATCACTTTGATGTCGGTTATGGAGTTTTCGGTAACTTTTGGCAATGGCGACGAAAACACCTGCTCTTGAAGCCAATCGTTATGCGCAAGTATAACTTTGCCAAGAGCCGAAGTTGTCAGGTTCGTCGTACTTCCGACTTGGCACAGCGAAACAAACATTGCATCCCTAACGGGCGATGTTTTATGCAGATATAGAACCCTTCCTTCTGAGAGTTTAGCCAAAAACACAACGTACTTCGTCCGATCTGCAACGTCCTCCATAAACGGCGTTGCTATCTCAACAATGTTCATCCCTTGCAGGTAAGCGTTGCCCAACAGAAAAAGCTTAACCCCGATCTTATAGGTTTTGGCGCGTACGTTTGCGAACTCAACCAATTGGCTGTCTGTTAAGGCTTTTAGAATATCGCTAGTGCTTGCCTTTGGCATCCCCATCATGTTGGAAATTTCCGTCAGCGTCAACGCCCTATGTTGCGAAAGCAACTCTAATATATTTGCGGCGCGCGTAACAGAATTATTTGCCGGCATAAAAATCTCCTAGTTTAAACTTATTTATTACTTCCTGCATCCTGTCCCAATTATCCTCCATCTCCGATACAAGCTTAAACTGCGTACGGCAACGATCCAGATTATGGCTTGGCCTATGTATTTTAAAATACGTGTCGCCATTCAAGTAGTCCGTAAGGAAACGCACACCGCACTCAAGCGTCATCATCTTCGCTCCGTCTCGGAGGTAAAGGAGTTCCTTTTCCGTTAATCCGCCGTTCTCTACAAAGCCGCGGGTAAAAGCCTCAAACATTTCAAGCGAGAAGGCTACCTTGGATAAATCCACTTCGTCCTCCGCCGCCGTGTTCGCGCCGAAGCGGATGGCATCGCCGAAATCGTTGGCGGCAAGGCCGGGCATGACCGTATCAAGGTCTATAACACAGAGTGGTTTGCCCGTGTCTTTGTGAAGGAGAACATTGTTCAGCTTCGTATCGTTGTGGGTAACGCGCAGAGGTAGTTCGCCGCTTTCCAAAAGGCCCATCAGCGTACCCGCGTACTCTCGCCGCGCCATGGCGAAATCGACTTCGGAACGAACATTTGCTAAACGGCCTTTTTTATCGGCCGTAATAGCCTCCAACAAATGTTCGTAACGATTCGGCGTGTCGTGGAATCGCGGGATAGTTTCAAACAACTGGCTTGCGTCAAACCCGCCAAGGGCTTTTTGGAAGCGGCCAAATGCCACGCCGCTTTCATATAGATCCACCGGAGTGCGCGCCGAATCCAGGCATACGCTGTCCACCACAAAATCGTAAACACGCCAATATTCGCCGCTTCCATCCACATAAAAATCCGCGCCGTCCACGCACTTAACAAGCATAAGCGCGTTATCCCCGCTCTCGCGCTGAAATCTCGTCACCGACGAAATATTCCTCATCAAAGCGACGACGTCCTTAAAAATGTTTTTATTGATTTTTTGAAATATGTAATCCCTACCCTTATCCGTTTTGGCAAGATAAGTCGTATTTATATGTCCGTTGCCGTACCTGTCAAAATAAGTTACGTAGCCGTCCAAATCAAAGTTATCGGCGATATGCTGGAAGTCATTCATTTTTATGCTCCTTTTCGATCGTATATACATACCCTATTCACATATCCATTGTAACACAAAGGGTAAATTTTGTCACGAAATTTTTGTGAAGGCTCAAAGTATAGCTTGCAAAACCGAAGGCAATATGCTACAATGTCGCGCAAAGGGGGCTTTTTTATGGTAAGCAACGAATTAGCCAAAAATCCGTTAAAGACAAAAGATGACCTTACCCGCGCATTGCTTGACATGCTTCGGCCGCTTGAAAACCATTTTTCAAGATACGGGCAGAGGTACGGTTCAGGTACCGCACAACACGATGACTTCGTAAGCGAGATTGAGGCCGTACTGCGGCCGCTTTGGGGTATATCACCCTTACTTGCCGGTAATGGCGTGTATGCCTGCTTTGATAGATACTTGGAAAAGATTATAAACGGTGCAAACCCGGAATCAGATGGATATTGGGGCATCCTACCGCGTGAGGAGCAACGCATGGTTGAGATGGCCGCCGTCGCTGTTGGGATGATTATCGCCAGAAAGCATTATTGGGACGCGTTGGATGATGCCGCACAGGACAACTTATACAAGTGGCTGAACCAAATAAACGACCATGAGATACACAGAAGTAACTGGATTTTTTTCCGCGTTCTCGTTAATCTAGCATTTAAGCTATGCGGGCGGCAACAAAACCAAGCCCGCCTAGAAATAGATTTGGCCGAAATAGACTCCATGTATATCGGCGGAGGATGGTACAATGACGGCGCGCCATCGCAGATAGATTATTACATACCATTCGCCATCCACTTTTACGGGCTTATCTACGCCGCCTACGCCGATTTTGACGAAAAATACCCAAAACTATTCAAAGAACGCGCCGCTCTGTTCGCCCAAACCTTCCCCGCGTTTTTTGCGGAAGACGGCGCGGCCATACCTTTCGGCCGTTCGATGACGTACCGCTTCTCACAATCCGCATTTTTCGGTGCATTGGCTATGGCAGGTGTAGAGGCATTGCCATTGGGTCAAGTAAAACATTTAGCTCTGCAAAACCTGCGCCATTGGTTTAAGCAGGATATATTTACAGACAACGGCGAGTTATCCATAGGGTATTATTATCCAAACCTCGTTATGTCGGAAGGGTACAACGCATACGGCTCACCATATTGGGCTTTGAAGGCGTTTATCCTACTCGCCCTACCGGACGATCATGCTTTTTGGATTGCGGACGAAGAACCACCGGAAATAGCCGGGCATGTACCTATACCTGAGGCACGCGGTATTGTCCAGCGTGATACGGAGCAGGCTCAGTTCTTCGTCGTTGGCCAATCAGTGCCGACGTGGATGTCTCACAGCCAGCCAAAATACGAAAAGTTCGTTTATTCGAGCCATTTCGGATTCTCCGTTTCAAAGTCTGCCCTTGGACTGTCTCACGGCGCATTCGACAATACCCTCGCCGTATGCGAGGGTGACGATTTTTACCGAATGAGAAATAATATAAAGGATTTCGGTGCGTACGGCGACTACTTGTATTCCAAGTGGACTCCATGGAGTGATGTTGAGATCACATCATACATCATACCCGTATTCCCCTGGCATGTGCGGGTACACCTGATAGACACAAAACGGAAACTTACCTTGGCGGACGGCGGATTTGCCATAAGCAGACAAGGCGATTTTACGAAGGCAACGAAGCATGATTCATGCGCCGTACTTCGGCAAGCCTGTATTTCCGGCATCGCCGACATATCCGGAGGCCAGCAGCCAGTTATCATACAAACTGAACCAAATACCAATTTGATGACCCCGTTAACGCTGATCCCCACGCTAAAAGCCGCCGTCGAGCCGGGGCAGCACACTCTTATATCCGCCGTACTCGGTGCTGTCGGTTGCGATTCGGCAAAGCATTTAGAAGACGTGCCAAACATAAACATACAAAGCAACGAAATAACCATTAATAAAGTGAGGATTAAATTATGAGCCATCCTAAAATATTCGCACCCGGCGACTACCCGGATTTAAATGGCATATCAAACGAAACCGGCTTGAGCTTGAACTTGGATAAAGGTTTTCAAGCTGTGTTATACGAAAAGGAAAATTTCCTCGGAAACTCGCTTGTTTTATCCGCGCACGATTTACCCCGGACGTTTGATTTAAGCGGAACCATCCTCCCTCAACCGCGTTCAATGCGAATACTGGATGGTGTTTCCGTCGTGCCAGGTAACGAACGCGATACCGCTGCCTTAAACGACGCATTAAACGCAGACGGCTGGCTGCAAAAATCTATGCAGGAAACCCAGAAAAGGCTCGAGTGGATGCTTGACGCAAAATTCGGCTGTTTTGTCCACTGGGGCGTCTATGCCCAAGCCGGCGCAGAATGGAACGGCCAATCACTTACCTACGGCGAACATATACAGCGGCATTTTAAGCTAACATTGGCTGACTATAAAGAGCATTTTATTGACAAATTCAACCCTACAGACTTTAATGCCGACGAATGGATAGAATTAGTAAAAGAAGCAGGGATGAAGTATTTCGTCATAACGGCCAAGCACCATGATGGGTTTGCAATAAACGTTTCGGACGTATATCCGTATGACATACGCATGACCCCCTTCGGACGCGACCCGATAGCCGAGCTAAAGGCCGCCTGCGACAAGCACGGCCTGCCCTTTGGCCTGTACTATTCCCATGCATTTGATTGGGAGCACCCCGACGCGCCCGGCAACGATTGGGAGTACACAAACGGCGGTGGCGACAAGTTCTTGTTTGAGGGCGAGAAAGGCTTGTGGTTTGACCAACACCCAGAACTTGTACACCGTACCGCGAAATATTACGTTGATACAAAATCTATCCCGCAAATCGTCGAGTTAATTGAAAAATACAAGCCATCATTGCTGTGGTTTGATACGCCCCATAAATTGCCGTTTTCAGAGAACCTTCGTATCCTTAAGGCAATAAGAGACGCAGACCCAAATATTATTGTAAACGGGCGGCTGGCACGGACGCACGGCTTCCCCTCCTGCGCCGACTACGTAAACACGGCTGACAGGGCGACGGAAATATACCCCACCCCAGGCGTATGGGAGACGATACCGACGACGAACGATTCCTACGGCTACTCCCGCCGCGACAAAGGGCATAAGCCACCAGAACATTTTATTGAACTGTTGATAAAAACCGTGGCTCGCGGCGGCAACGTCCTGATGAACATGGGACCCACGGAACGCGGCGTCGTAGATGATGTTGACAAAAAAATCTTCAGGGGGATAGGCAAATGGCTCAAAGTTAACGGAGACAGCATCTACGGCTGCACACGCTCACCCCTACCTGTACAGACATTCGGCGAAACGACGCGCAAGGGGGGGAAATTATTTTTGCATCTATTTAAACCCTGCGACGAAAACATTGTATTGGCTGGGTTGATAAACCCCGTAAAACGTGCATATCTGATGGCAGACGAAGCAAAAACACCACTTGCCGTAAAAAGGATAAATTATTTTGATACACAAATCACTTTACCCAGCGAACAACCCGCGTGGACGGTGTTAGTTGTGGAATTTGACGGCGAATTACTGCACGGCGGCGGCAGGCTGGTTAACGGCAAAGGCCCACTACTTTTAAAAGCATTTGACGCGGACTACGTAGACCCGGATCTTTCCCATGCCGACGGTAAAAAATGGCGTGATTATTACCACAACTTCAAAAACGCGGAACAATCCGTAGCGTGGAAAGTGCGTACCAATAAAAAAACGAGATATAAACTCGGTGTCATTTATTCCACGGAATCTCCTGAATGCGGCAGCACCTACAGCATCTATGCAAACGGAGTGAAGCAAGTTAAAGCAATATCGCCAGAATGCCCATCATCCAAGAACCTTTGGACGCCAAAAGAACCTTTTACGGAAGAGTTTTTAATTGAAATCGACGGCGAAAAGAACATTGTATTCCGCCCAGAAAAAATTATGGACGGTTTCTTACGCCTGCATGGCATAACCTTAACGGCTACGGATGAGGAGCTTGAGACTGACATTATGATTGAGAAAGACACTACGGATGTCGGCGTAATGTAAGGAGACGACAACTTCGCGCCGTTGCAAATTGGCGTGCGACTGAATCTTATAGTTTATATAGAGCGAGCATAAAAGAAAAGGCTAGGAATCAATGATTCCTAGCCTTTTCAAGTCTATCTGGGTGACATGATTCGAACATGCGACCTCTTGAACCCCATTCAAGCGCGCTACCAAGCTGCGCCACACCCAGTCCAGCCTTGTATTTTCAAGTGCAAGTACCTTGTGTAATATAGCATAGTTGATTTAAATTGTCAAGCGCGAATTTAAATGGACATACGCTAATATACTGTTTTAACTTCATTACACTATATATACCCATGTATAAAATTCGGGGAGGCTGTTGCCAACCTCCCCGACAAACATTATTTACAAATCTTCCACAAGGCATTTCAACAGCGTACTGTCTTCGTCATCGCAATTGTATTCCCAGAACATAACGCCGGCAAGGTTGTTCTCCTTGCAATATGCTGCTTTGGCCTTGAGGGAACGCTCGTTGTCGAAGGTGTACAGCTCCCGAGTCCTCGCATTGAAGGCATACGGCGCTTCCGCCTTTTCGTCGTACACAAGGCCAGTCGTGGATTTCTCTACAAATTCACTTGTGTGCTTCCAACCGCCGCTCCATCCCGGGTGTGGGCCGTTCTCTGGCCCGGCGGGTTGATTAAACCCGTCCACGTCTTTATATGTACGCGCATAAAAAGCCGCGCCCATAGTCATCTTTTCCCTTGGCACGCCCGCGGCAAGATAAAGCTGGACGGCGTTATCGCCATAGTTCGTATCACAGATTTCACTTTTGTACAGCGCAGTATGGTGTGTGGCGCGGTTGAACCGACACAAGTCATATGTCATCATGTTAAACATGTCCATTATAGGCACAAGTTTATCAATTTCGAGCATTTCCACGCATTTTACGTGGCCGCCGCATGCCATTGTAAGCGGGCGGTCTGGACCAAGCTTTTCACGCAGTTTCTGCACCCAAAGGGTATAGTTGTGTACGTCCGCCGGATCAGCTTCTATACCGCTTCCTCCCATACCAGGGAACTCCCAATCCAAGTCCGCGCCGTCAAATCCATAATCGTTAATGATGTCTATGTAAGATTGGGCTAAAAGCTCGCGACCTTCCTCCGTCATGCACGCGGGGGAAAAGCCACCGGCACCCCAGCCACCGATGGAAAGCAGAGTTACAAGATTCCCCTTGTCCTTCATCAGCTCCCGCACGTATTTGTCTCCATCCGGCCCGTTACGAAACCAGGACGCAACACTGGCCTTACCGTCCACAACCTGCGCGAAGGCGAAGTTTACGTGCGTGAGACGTTCCTTATCACCAGGGCGAAGTCCTCTAAATCCACCGGTAGCGTGCCCAATACCGGCAATGTAAGCAGATACAATCATTTTAGCAATTTCCTCTCGGTTTGTATTTTGTCCAAATACAGCTGTGGTTTAACCGTTATTTTAACGTCACCTCTATAACTGTATTTACGTCACATGGTAATTTATGTGAGTTTCCTGTATCTATAAACGTTATATCATTGTAATGCACGGTTTTCCAGTCCGATACAATACGCATCTCCCTGCCGTCGGATAGGAGGCGGATTTTTTCGATCTGATCGCGTGACACACCTTCAAGAGGGATAAAGCCGATCATAGGCTCCATAACATGCAGATAGAGCTTTTTGCCGTTTTGGGTCAATCGCCCCCACTCCGGCTTTGGCAGTTCGGACAAAGTACAGTTGTAAATGGATTCGCCGTTATAAGAAAGCCACCGACCAACATCAGCGATAATTTCAAGGCTTTCCCACGGTATGCGACCCTTAGCGTCTGGCCCCACGTTAAGTAGCAGATTACCGTCCTTGCTCACGCATTCCACAAGTTTCTTAATTACAGTGGATGGCGGTTTATAGTTACCGCCCGTGTGGTTTCCTGCAGCATAGCCCCAATTATCGTTAAGGGTGATGCAAGCCTCCCACGGTATACGGTTGCCATCTTCATCAAACATTCCGCGCGGCGGTAAGAGCTGTTCCGGGCTTATAAAATCGCCGCTGAAATAATGCGGTGTCTTGGTCTTAAGGGATGATTCCGCCGTACCTTCCAGGCGGTTGTCGATAATAACGTTCGGCTGAAGCTCGCGTACCATCTTAATAAGCTCCGTCGCTCTCCACGCCTCACCTTTAAGGTTATCGTATGAGTAATCAAACCACAGTATGTCTATCTTGCCGTAGTTCGTACATATCTCGCGAACTTGGCCGTGCATATAGTCCAAATAGACGTTAAAATCGTATTGGTGATTTTCATACTCTGGGTCAAGACGGCGTGGGTGGATCGGGTCGTTATAATGCGGGTAGTGCGGATGGTTCCAGTCAATTATAGAATAATAGATGCCAACGCCTAACCCCTCTGCGCGGAAGGCCTCCACGTACTCCTTGATCAAGTCGCGCCCGGCAGGAGTGTTTGTGGCCTTAAAGTCTGTCAGCTTTGAGTCGAAAAGGCAGAACCCATCATGGTGTTTTGCCGTAAGGACGGCATACTTCATGCCCGCATCCTTAGCTGCCTTTGCCCATGCCTTGGGGTCGTACCCTGTCGGGTTAAACTCCTCAAAATATTTCATATACTGCTCCGTCGGCACACGCTGGGAACCCCTGTACCATTCACCGCGCGCCGGTATTGCGTATAGACCCCAATGGATAAACATGCCGTACCTAGCCTCGGTAAACCACTGCATACGCTGTTTATGTGCTACTTTATCAAATACCATAACTTCCTCCAAACTATTTTAATGTTATTTCTATAACTGTATCAATTTCGCACGGTAATTTATGAGAATTGCCTGGATAGATAAACATCAAATCTTTCGGTTTATTCTCACCTTGGTTCGAAATCATGTGCTGGGTGCGCCAGTCATCCACTGTATAAAGCTCCGATCCGTCAGCCAACAGGCGTACTTTCTTCACTTTATCACCAGACAAACCTATTACAGGGATAAGGCCAACCATCGGTTCCATAACGTGCAGGTAAATTTTCTTACCGTTTTGAGTAACACGCCCCCATTCTTGTTTTGGAAGATCAGAAATGCCACAATTATAAATAGAGTTACCATTTTTGTGAAGCCATTTTCCTACTTCTGCCAGTATCTCTAAAGATTGTTGAGGTATATTACCTTTTGCATCCGGCCCAACATTAAGAAGCATGTTACCGTCTTTAGATATACATTCAACCAGCTTTTTTATAACTGTTGCAGGCGGCTTGTAATTTGTGTCTGCAGCCGTGTATCCCCAGTTATCGTTAAGAGTGATGCAGGCTTCCCAGGGTATCCGTTCGCCGTCCTCGTTTAATATCCCGTCTGTAGGTAATAACTGCTCCGGACTGATAAAATCGCCGCTGTAATAATTCGGCTCTCTCTTTCTTAACGACGGGTCACCCTGATGCTCTAAACGGTTGTCGATTATAACATCCGGCTGGAGTTCGCGTACCATTTTAATAAGTTCCGTGGCCTTCCACGCTTCACCTATAAGGTTATCATAGGCAAAATCAAACCATAAAATATCGATGTTACCATAATTTGTGCAAAGTTCACGTATTTGGCCATGCATGTACTCTAAATAGATGTTAAAATCGTATTTATGGTCTTTATACTCCGGATCTTGCCTGCGCGGGTGGTTTGCGTCATCATAATGCGGGTAGTGTGGGTGGTGCCAGTCGATTATTGAGTAATAAATGCCAACACCTAAACCCTCGGCACGGAAAGCCTCAACATATTCGCGGATTAAATCGCGCCCGGCTTTAGTATTTGTGGCTTTAAAATCGGTTAGATTAGAGTCAAAAAGGCAGAACCCGTCGTGGTGTTTCGCGGTAAGAACGGCATACTTCATACCCGCTTCTTTAGCCGCCTTGGCCCATGCTTTTGGGTCGTAGTCCACGGGATCAAACTCTTCAAAATATTCCATATAGTCTTCTGTTTTCATGCGGTGCCAGCCTCTGTGCCATTCGCCCCGTGCGGGTATGGCGTAAAGCCCCCAGTGTATAAACATACCATACCTAGCCGCAGTAAACCACTGCATGCGCCGTTTATGTGCCGCTTTGTCAAATATCATTTAAGCCTCCTGGATTACTTAAATAATTACTCAATACCCGCAAACATGGCGATAAATGTCTGCACGGTCTGCATAGCCAAAGCATATTCAATATCTATGCTTCGCAAATGGGCGTCCTTTACGTTAAACAATTGAATATAGTTTATACCGTCAACGGAATATGATATACCGAACCACTCATAATTACCGACGTAAAGCGGCGCAATCGGCATAATGTCAAAAACGCCGCTATGCATTAAGTTTTCAAGAATAGCGCTGAAAATCTCATACGCGGCGACTAATGCCTCTTGGGTGTCCAACGGGTCATCCACTTCCAAGTCCATGCTGATTATAGTTATGCTTGCCTCAGTCATATTACATTCCGCCTGTATAAACATATCAACCGGCGTCGCAGCGAAATCATATAGTCCACGGTAAATGTCGGACAGGTCAACCCATGTTTCGCCTCCGAGGAAGAAGCGGAACCCTAACCACTCATTATGATACACGCGGCCATGCCATACGCCTTGGTTGGCAAAGGTTGCCACGGCTTCTGGTACATACTCACTTTCATCACTGACGTTGAAACGGTTAATAAGCCCGCCGGCAACAATCAGGATAACGCCGACGATGACAGATATCACAATGGTTTTCATGCGTTTCCACCTTCAACGATAAATTCAAAGACTTCCGCGATATGTTCGCCGCCAAACAGCTCACTGCATGCCGCCTCATCAATTTTAACGGAAATGTGGTTACTATTTTGGTTAAACGGCATATCTTCGCCAGTCGTAAGGTTTTTGACGGAAAGAACCTTCTTTTCGTTATATGGGATGTTGATGTTTTTGTCAAACCCTTCACCGTCAGGTGTGTAAAAGGCATAAACCTTGTTCTCCGCCGCTTTTTGGGTAAACCAGTACACGCCGTCGCCAACGAAATGCTGCGTAATGCGCGTACCGTAAATGGACGAACCGTATTGTTTAAGCCACTTGCCCATTTGATCCATCCGCTGAAGCGCTGGCCATGGCAAACGCCCATCAGTCTGCGGCGCGACATTGAGCGCAAGGTTTCCGCCCTTGGATACGATGTTTATTAACATGCGAAGCAAAGTCTTCGTAGATTTAAATTTGTCATCATAGGAATACGCAAAGCCGTTGCCCATACTGATACAGCTTTCCCATGGAACGCTAAGCGGACGCGACGGTACGCTCTGTTCCGGCGTAATGTAGTTTTCACATATACCGCCAACGGTGCGGTCTGCGGATAAGAGCCACGGTTGAACCTTGCGCGCCTTCTCAATCATTTCCTCAATGCGTATATCTTGGTTATAGCGGCCTGTTTCTAATTTACGAGGTCGGCGCACCCAACCTGCGTCAAACCACAGTATGTCTATACGGCCGTAGTTCGTCACAAGCTCCATAATCTGGTTGTGTGTGAACTGAACGAACTTTTCCCAAAGCTCCGGGTTGTCGGCCGGATCATATGATGGCCCACGACCCGTAAACTGACCCTTAAACTGATCCTTAGGCCAATAATATGGCGTATCCCAATCGGCTTTGCTGAAGTACGCTGCAATGCCAAGACGTTGGCGGCGGAACGCCTCGAATACATGTGAAACGATATCTGCGCGCTTGTTGACGGAAAACGGACAGTCGCGGTTGGTTACTTTGTAGTCCGTCTGTTTCGTATCCCACATACAAAAACCGTCATGGTGTTTTGTCGTGAATATAAGGTATTTAAATCCGCCTTCCTTAGCCGCCCGCGCCCACTTGTCCGGCTCAAAGCGGATTGGGTTAAAGGATTTGTTAAGGTCGCGGTACTGCTTTTTAAAAGTGGCCACGTCAACGTCCCAATCAACGCCGCCACGGCTCCAATCAGAATCCTGATCCGACAACGCCCAAGATTCCACCATACCAAGCTGGGAATAAATGCCCCAGTGCATCATAAGCGCAAGTTTCTGATCTTGGAACCATTCCAATTGCTGTAGCGTAACCGGGTTGTCCGGTTTAATGTAATCTTTCTCTTGCAAAGAACCGTGCAAACCTTGAATAACTGTATCCGGCATTTTAAAACTTCCTCTCAAAGTAAATTTATCCAAAATAATTATAGCATACAAAAACGGTTTTGTGAAGATATAATATTAATTTTATCTTGCAAAAACACATTTTATTGTGTATAATTATATTCATAGTATACATATACTATATAATTGTCGAAAAAGGAGATTACATATGGCCACTGTCGAAACATTTATGCGCGGCAAAGCCGTTTCCGTACATGAAAAAGAGTTTTCGGAACATAACTTTATTCTGCGTTATTCTCTTGTTTCCAGAGAGATATTAAGGGATGACCCTATTTTTAGGCTAACCTATATGATATACGGCATATTATTAGAAAAATTTGACATGACCGGAAACCGGTTGGAAGGTGATATGGTTTACGTCTCCGAATCAGAAAAAACCGTAAAAAATATGTTAAAAATATTATATGACCACGAAGTTACACCGATGAGTTTGTCGGAAATTGTCGAATCGGCTCACATTTTGTCGATATAAGTATTTTTAAATAAATACCTGGTGTTTCTTGACATATGCTCAACGATGGTATACAATACAGAAATGTGTGTACACTATCTGTAATAGCGCAGTGTCTGCACAAACATTTTAAGGAGTTGGTCATATGCCAAGAAGATTAGCATCCGTATCACGCGTTCAAAAACCCGAACCCGTAAGCGAGTACATGCAGCCAAAGGCTGAGATGATTGGTAAAATCATCAGACAAAACCGTAAACTCAGAAGGTTTACGGACGAGCAGTTAGCAGATTATTTGGAAATTTCACAATCCTACGTCGGCTTGTTAGAGCGCGGCAAAAGAGTACCCAGCGTTGAACTTGTATACCGCATAATGGAATTATACAACCTTACGCCAAACGAAGTCCTCCTCCCTCCACCGGACGAAGATGGCCACATGATAGCGGAGGAGCGCGACTCATACAGCGTTATCCAAAAGAAAAACGCAATCCTCTCCTTACTTGAAGGCATGGATGACGACGACCTTGACTTCATCACGAGTGTCGTATCCGCGTACAACAAACGCGCACTGCCTCCGGTTGATGGGGAAGAAGAATAAAAAACAATATAAAAAACACCCGCAGATTAACTAATACGGGTGTTTTTTATTACTCTTACAGGCAACCGCTTCTCCAAAAGAAAATAACCGCTCACTCGACTAGCTGTGCGGTTATTTTCAAACTATAGTAATCCTAATATTCTTACTTTTCTATGATCCAGCCACGTTCACGCCTTTAATCCAAAGAGACGGAGATGCAATTGGCGACATGCTTTGGTTCAAATCGTCCGCTACCTTTACAATGTTTTTAAGGATTGCGAAAAAGTTACCGGCAATCGTAATCTGCTCTACAGGGCGCACGGTTTTGCCACCCTCTACAAGGAAGCCGCCACAGATGACGCTGAAGTCTCCCGAAACGGGGTTTACGCCAGCGTGCAGGCCGCTCAAATCTTTGATAAGCAGGCCATCCTTCATTTCTGCCAGTAATTCCTCTTTTTTTGTTTGACTAGGTACGATATAAAAATTTGTCGGCGAAATGCTGAGGGACGCTTTGTACCCAGCTTTGTTGCCGTTGCCAGTTGGCGCGACACCGTCTTTTGCGGCGGTTTTTGTATTATGGAGGAAAGTACGGAGGACACCATTTTCCACGACAACCTTGTTCTTCGTCGCTACTCCCTCGTCATCGAAGCTACGGCTACCTGCTTTAAGCGGTAGGAGCGCGTCGTCGCGTATGTTTATATGGCTAGCTGCAATCTCCTCGCCAATTTTGCCGGCGAGAAGGGAGAAACCCTTTTGCACGCTTTCCGCGCTGAAAATACCATTAAACACAGCCAAAAGGCTGGACGCGTCTTCATTTTCAAGTACGATATCGTACACGCCGGTTGGCACGGGCGTTGCTCCAAGCTGTGCGACGGCCTTTTCCACAGCTGATTTTGCGACTTTTGCAGGTTCAAACTCATCCCAGTTGTGGCCTACCCATACTTCCCTATCCGTCTTAAATTGGCCGTTTTCTTGCACGCGTGCCATTACGTAACCTTGCGCGCCGTTTGAGCGGCTTTCCACGGAAAGTCCGCTGGAGTTGGCAATATAACGGTATCCGTTGCCGCTTCCCGTGCCGCAGTAGTCAATACCTGCTATACGCGGGTCAAGGCCGGCGGCAATCTTTTCCATTTCAAGGGCTTTGGCTATCTTTTGATCCGCAGTAATTTTATCAAGTTCTTCCGAGAATGTTTTAACGTCATCATATTTAGCGTCACCTGGGTAAAGTTTCTCGATATCAACATCCTCATTTATTTCAGCGTTTGCGGCGGCATTCTGGATTAAGAAATCAATGACGTCGTCTCCCATTTTCTCACTATACGCATAACCAATCTTGCCTTTATACGTGCCACGGAAGGAAACGCCGGCATTGCCCGCGTTCGTATAGTCCTGCACTTCGCCGCGGAAAACCATGACGCGGAACGAGTCACCCTGAGAGGCATAAAGCTCACAATCCGCAAAACCCTTAGCTTTGGCGGCGGCAAAAAGTTTGTCTTTAAATTCTGTCATGTTAAAATTCATTATTTTCTACCCCCTACCAAAATTTCGCTGACAAGGATATGCGGCTGGCCAACGTTTGTGGGTACCGCACCGCTCATTGAGCCGCACATACCCGCTGCCATCGTCATATCGTTACCTACATGGGTTATGTTCGTCAAAATCTCATGACCCTTACCGATAAGTGTTGCACCTCTCACCGGCTCCGCTAGTTTACCGTTTCTTATCATATATGCCTCAAGCACGGCGAAGTTAAACTCTCCCGTACCCGGCGTTACGCTTCCTCCACCCATTTTTTTACAGTAGATTCCGTTGTCAATCGAGCCAACCATACCGTCAAATGTATCATTACCCGCGGCGATGTACGTATTGGACATACGGCTCGTCGGCGCAAATCGGTAAGATTCACGGCGGCCGCTGCCAGTGGATTTTTCGTTCATACGGAGACCGTTAAGTTTGTCTATTAAGTAAGATGTGAGGATACCGTCTTTTATCAACACATTTCTCTGCGCGGCGTGCCCCTCGTCATCAATATTGATTGAACCCCATTCGCCCGGCATTGTTGCATCGTCAATGGCCGTAACCTTATCACCGGCGATTTTTTGCCCCATCTTACCACAGAAGACACTGGCGTTTTTAGCCACGCTCGTCGCCTCCAAGATATGGCCGCAAGCCTCATGGAAGATAACGCCGCCGAACGCGTTACCTATGATAACGGGTAGCTTACCACTTGGGCAAAGGTCTGCTTTAAGCATCGTAACCGCCGTGGCGGCCGCATTTGCGCCGATTTCACGCACATTTACGCCGTCATATAAATCGTAGCCCTTAAGACCAGCAAGGTCACCCATGCCCGTTTGCTTTTCCGTACCGCTTGTAGCGACGGCACTCACGTTCATGCGTGTGCGTAGGCGCCTGTCCTCCACCCACAGCCCGTCAGAGTTTGCGATAAGTACGTCTTGAGTAGAGTCTAAATAATTCCCTAGATACTGGGTGATAAGAGCATCATACTCT
>WQWB01000029.1 GCA_009785555.1 Defluviitaleaceae bacterium
CGCTCCCTCTGGGTTATCCCAGCCTTCCTTTCTCCATGTCCAGTTTTTAGGGTGCGGGAAAATTCAACCAACCGTCAATCTTGTATTATAAATGGCGGTTTTTGGTAAAAATTGCATAACATTCCTCAATAGCTCAGCGGCAGAGCAACCGGCTGTTAACCGGTAGGTCCTTGGTTCAAATCCAAGTTGGGGAGCTAGGATAAAACCGCTTAAAATATATTTTTTAAGCGGTTTTTTGTAAATTAATAGTAATTGAAAAAGAGGGTAAAATAATTAGATGTGGTGGAACTTATTATTACTGATAGCAGGATTTACTTTATTAATTAAGGGATCGGATGTTTTTGTTGATGCAAATGTTGGTATTGCAAGGTATCTAAGGATACCCCCTGTTATTGTCGCGCTTACAATCATATCTATCGGCACTGGTGCACCTGAGGTTGCGATAACTACCTTCGCTTCTGTCGGCGGTCAAAATGATTTAGCCATTAGTAATATCGTTGGCTCAAATATGTTCAATCTGTTTTTTATTATAGGATTATGTGCGCTGATAAAGCCGTTTAATATTAACTTTCATATAATTTCAAAAGATTTTTGGGTATCTATATGTGTAGCAGTTTTATTTTTATTTGTAATTATTATAACTGGGGAACATGTACCTCGGTATGTAACGATTGGGTTTATACTTATTTACATTGGGTATATCGCAATATTAATTCGACGGTCATTAAAAAATAGGGTCGGCCAGGATGTAAAGATAGAAGAAGGCGATAAAGCGCCAAAACCTATGTGGCTTAATATCGTTTTGGCAGTTATAAGTTGCGGAGTAATAGTTTTTGGTGCGAGTATTACCGTTGCGAATGCAGAAATGATAGCGGAGCATTTAGGGATGACGACGCATTTAATCGGCCTTACTGTCGTTGCTGCGGGCACTTCACTGCCGGAACTGGTGATAGCCCTTATGGCTTGTAAGAAGGGTGAAACACCGATGGCACTTGGTACAGTTGTCGGGTCGAATATATTTAATATACTGATGGTACTTGGTATTGCGGGTACGATAAGCCCGTTAGAAATCGGTACGGATATACGTGGTATCGTGTTGACGGATCTGTGTGTACTGGCATTTGGTAGCCTGTTATCTCTATTTTTCGTATATTCCGGTAGACGGCTTGCGCGACCCGAAGGAGCAATTATGGTAACAGTTTACTTTGGTTATATGTTATTTGTGATAATAAGTCAAATTTAGTTAAATCCCGTCAATGTCCATATAGGTAATGACGGGATTTTTATTTCAAGTTATGATATAATATATATGAAAGGGAGAGATTGTTTGTGGATATAACAGAAAACCTAAACGCCGCAATGCGTTACATCGAAAAGAGGTTGTTTGATACTATCGATTTTTCAGAAATTGAGCGGATTACCGGTTGCTCGGAATATCAGTTTAGGCGCATGTTTTCATATCTTGCCTATATGCCTTTAAATGAGTATATACGAAAACGCAGGTTATCTGTAGCGGCGGGTTTATTGGTTACATCAAATGACAAAATTATAGAAATCGCTGCAAAATGCGGTTACGAATCGCCGGATGCTTTTGGTAAGTCGTTTCGTGAACTGTATGGTGTAACACCATCATCGTACAGAAAATCTGTGAATGAACACAAGGTATTCCCACCCTTATTTTTTCATCTAACATTAAAAGGAGGATTTAAAATGGATTACCGCATTGTAGAACGCGGCGAGTTTTTTATTATGGGTAAAATTGGGTGGATACCGCTGCTTTATCATGGACCAAACCCGCATACAGCAGACGTATGGAAGCAATTGAAACAGGCTGATCTACTTGTTCTTATGGAATATTCTGAGGTTGAGCCGAAAGGGGTTGTTACTATACATAGAAGAAACTCAGGTGATAAGATAATTGCGACCGAAGGAGAAGAGATTTTATACGGCGTGGGGATTGTGATGGAAAAGGAAATGCCAAGCAGGTTTAAAGGGCGATTTGATATTTTACCCTGTGAGGCATCAACATGGCTTGTATTTTCCGTGATGGATAACCAGTCAAAAGATATGGAAGGTAAATACTTATCCACGCAGCAGACCTATGCGCGTATTGCTGAATGGTTGCCAACATCAGATTATGAGGAAATAGAGACACCCCAAATTACATGGTATGAGTCATATGATTTTACCAAACCCAATAAACGAAGTGAAATATGGGTTCCCGTACGTAAAAGGAAAGTTTGATGCTATAAAAGTAAATTAAGTGCTTCTTCCATCTCTGCTGCTGTGGTGGCTTTGTTGAATAATATACGTGAGGCACTGCCGCCGGGTAGGCCCTTTGTGTACATGGCTAGATGCTTGCGGCTTTCAGAGATACCGACCTTTTGCCCCTTTGCGTCTATAAGCATATGCATATGCCTTGCCGCCGTTTCGATAATTTCCTTATTTGTCGGCGGCGGCGGTAGTATACCGTTTTTCATATATTCAACCGTACGAGACAGAAGCCATGGGTTACCCCATACGCCTCGGCCTATCATCACTGCATTGCACCCTGTTTCGGCTATCATACGCGCCGCGTCCTCAGGTGTGCGGATATCGCCGTTACCTATAACCGGTATTTTAACATGCCTCTTTACATCAGCTATAACGGACCAATCTGCTTTGCCGCTGTACATTTGCGGGCGCGTACGAGGATGTACGGCAACGGCCGAAGCACCATTTGCCTCAGCTTGTAAGGCAACCTGTACGTAGTTGCATTCGCCTTCGCTGTATCCTTTGCGAATTTTTATAGTTACGGGTTTGGGGCTGATAGCCTTGCAGATGGCATTCACGATTTGTCCAACAAGGTTTGGATCACGCATTAATGCGCTGCCTTCGCCGTTTCTAACTATTTTTGGCGCTGGGCAGCCGCAGTTTATATCTATGATGTCTATATTAGGGTATTCGTTGACGATCTGGTAGGCTGCCTTTGCCATCGTGTTTGGGCATGATCCAAAAATTTGCGCCGCCGACTTTGACGTTGCATCGCAAACGCGTAAAAGTGCACGGGTAGTTATGTTACCGTGCATAAGCCCCTTTGCGCTTACCATTTCTGTATATAAAAGCCCCGCGCCATGTTCTGCATAAATCTGTCTGCAACATGCGTCCGTAACTCCAGCGAGGGGTGCGGATATCACACGATTCTTAAGTTTAACATTTCCGATTTCCAATTTTCTAAATCTCAACTTTCAACTTATTGCAGGTTCATATTATAGATAACGCGGAGACCTTCAAGGATAAGCGCTGGTTCTACGTAGTCAAAAGACGTGCCTACGGCGATAACGCGGCATAAACCGCCGGTTGCTACAGTTTTGGCCATGGGTATTTTCAGTTCGGCTTTAAGCCTGTTTACGATATACTCCGTTTGCCCGATAGAGCCGTACAAAATGCCGCATTGAAGGCTTTCAACGGTGTTTGTTGCTATAATGGAACCCGGTAGGGCAAGCTCGATTTCACCTAGAAGGGCTGCGCGCTCAAACAATGCTTCGGCGGATATCTTTATACCCGGTGCGGTGATGCCGGTGACGAACCCGCCGTGTGAGTCGATAACGTCAATCGTTGTCGCCGTACCGTAGTCTATTACGATAATCGGATCATTCCCGCCGAATAGGTTAAATGCCGCAGAAGCGGCGACAAGCCTGTCCGCCCCGAGCTCGCGTACGGCAGGATGATTTAAAAGAAGTCCAAGCTTTAAAGCTGAAGTTACGACCATCGCTTCCGTCCCAAAATATTTAGATACGGCGCGGGTGATAGGGTAAGTGAGTTTAGGTACGACAGAGGAGATTATAGCCCCGGTTACATTTGCAGGTGAATAGCCGCCGTTTTCAAGAAGCCATACGAGGTTCATGCCCATTTCGTCCGTCGTGCGGTTGTGGGCCGTGGTGAGGCGCCACTGCGCCGTAACTTTCTGCCCAGCTATATTATGTGAAGCGTGGTTACCCGCGGAGATACCCACGGTAATGTTGGAGTTCCCAACGTCAAGAAGTAAAATCATAATAACCTCAAAAATAATTCGTAATCGTCAGATTGGTTTGGGTCGTCGTCACAAAAAATATTATAGCGTGTAAACCCGCAGTTTTCGCATTTGTGCAGTATCTGTTGCCCTTTTGCGCTAATTTTTGCGCCGATGGGTGCCATAAGACCATGGCAAGTGCTGGCACGATCGCCGGGTTCGTCATCCACATGCTTGGAGTATAGGCAGAACGGGCAATGGTTTCGGAAAGATTCGCGTACTAGGCGAAGTACGTCACGCCCGCAGTTTTCGCATGTAAAGTTTGAGTTTTGGGATTTTTTCGTTTTAATCATTATTACGCAAACACGGGTTTCATAGAGCATGCCATATGTTTAAAATGTTAGTTGCAGGATGATCTATGAAGTTATTCATTCCGTGTTTTTCTCCTCAATTAACTTATCTGTATACTTTTAATACTAAAAGCAACAAGCATATTGGCTGCAGTAAGGATGCCGGCAAAAATGAAGACGAAGTGCGGGCCAAACTCTATCCAAACAAAGCCACAGAACACGGCGCATATGATACTTAATACATGGTCCAGCGCCATGCCGGTTGCAAGTGTGGGGGTAACGTCGTCGGGCGTTTCGGCGATTGAGCGCATGTAAACTGATCGAACCATGCCGAACTGTATCGTCATCCTATCAGCGATATTAATAACAATGGCGAAAACCAAAACTGCAGTAACGCCGATAAATGCGCCGTTATGTAAACCATGGCTAACGATGACGTATCCCGTGTAAATAAGTAGGAAGATTGATGCCTCTATCAGCATGATCTTACGCGTACCGAACCGGTCTATCCAGCGGCTTACGGCGGGAATGAAGAATACGCCGATGCCGGAGCCAGCGATTATGAGCAGTGCCATACGATCCGCGCCAAAGCCAAGGAGTTCAATTAAAACCCATGGGCCGAAAACGTACATGATCTGCTTGCGCGCGCCAAAAAGGCAAGCCAGTAGGTAAAATTTCGTATACCTGCGTTTGATTACGAATCGTGACTTGCCGACTTTTGTTGCGGGCATTAACGGCAGGATACGGAAAAGAAGGATAAGTACACCCGTAAATAGTATGCCGGCAATAAGAAAGTTTACGATAATAGGCGTAGTGAAGGAGAAAAAGCCAACACGGAAGCCGAAAAATACAAGTACTGACGCAAGCATGGTAAACGCCATACGCACCCCCTTAAACCGCCCCAGCACTGTGCCGACATTATCCGATTTGGCCAAATCCATACCCATTGCATCGGCGATTGGCATAAACATATGCATTCCAAGCGAGTTTATGAACAGGAAAACGAACATTACCATTATAGGCGGCGTCCAGAAGCCAAGCACTGTAATGCCGACGATGCTTAATATCTGTGCGATTATCGCCAGTTTAACGTTGCCTAAGAAGGCAAGAGCGGATACGATAAACATCGTAATTACGCCGGGCGACTCGCGGGGGATTTCGATTAGGCCGCGTATCTGGGCGTCGGCGTAGTATGCGTCGCGGAAATAGTTTGAAAAGACAGAGTCTGACAAACCAAGCCCAAGCCCAGTCATCGCCGTTATAAACATAAAATATACAATGGCCTTTTTGCGGTTTCTCTCTGCTATATCCATACTATCGTAATCCATCCATTTCTATTCTTTGCCGTACAGCTTCATACAATAACACGCCCGATGCAACGGCGGCGTTTAACGACTCGGCTCGGCCCGGCATCGGAAGCTTAACAAAAGCATCCGCAAGTTCTGCGGTTTGTTGGGTAAGCCCCTCCGCCTCACTACCGATAAGGAACGCGGTTCCACCCGAAAAGGGTATGTTATATGGATATGTAGCGCCGGCGAGGTGCGCGGCGTAGGTTTTAATGTTTGATTCCTTAAATTTGCGGATAACGCATGGTAATTCCATATTTTCTATAATAGGGATGTGGAAAACTGAGCCGGCCGCCGCGCGTAGCACTTTAGAGTTATACAGTTCCGCACAGGACGGGTTGAGAATAACCGCATCCGCTCCTGCGGCATCGGCCACACGGATAATCGCGCCAAGGTTGCCGGGGTCGCCAATATCTTCAAGCAGCACATACAGGCCGTTAGTTTTAATTTGGCTAAGCGCATGTCCAAACTTCTTGCAGACAGCTAAAACACCGCTGGGATGCTCTGTGGTTGTAAGTTTACCGAAAAGTTTATCCGCAAGCACAATAATGTTGACGCCGTATCCGTTTTTGTCGTTGACTTGCTTAAACTCCGTATCTTTGTCAAAAAATGTTTCGGACATAACGATGTGGCAAAGATCGCAAAACAGAAGAGCTTCGCTAACAAACTTCCGCCCTTCTATGATAAACTCGCCAAACTCTTTCCGCCCTTTTTTTGTGGTTAAATAAAGAATGCGCTTATAGAGCGGATTATCCCTGCCAGTAATATTCGTAAGTTTGTTAGAGGGCATGTTTCGCGTGCGCTTGTTTCTTAATAGACCCAAACCCGTCCTCATCGGCGTAATTGTCAAAATATCCTTGGATGAGAATGATTGGAGTACCCTTATCGCCGCTTCCGCTCATCAGATCGCATAAAGAACCAACCAAATCGGCGTATTTGCGTGGCGTTGTGCCGGCGGCGTAGCCTTTGGATTTAAATCTTACCATCTCTTTTATGGCGTTGTCCTTATCCTTGCCTTTAAATTCATCCGCTAAGATATCCGCCGCATGCTTAATTTTAATTTCCTGCGGAGTACCGGTAAGGCGCGGCGTGCAGGCAACGGCAACAACAGGATCGGCAAGTTCCCAAATACCGCATACCGGGTCTTTGAATGCGCCGTCCCCATAAACAAGCATTTCAATTTCCACGCCAAGGTCTTTGGCCACGCGGGTTCGCAGTTTTTCTAAAAAGCCTTCGCAATCTCTTGGGAAGAGCTTAACGGTTTCATCCGTAGCGAGGTTTGAGCCGAGCAAACCGTATTTTTCATTATACCCGTGGTTATTGCCGGGTTCGTCTAGAATATCGGCGAGGGTTAGGATTTTATTTGCCCCGGCTTTTTCCAGTATCCTCTTTGTAAAGTCCCTGGTATGGATATCTGCACATAAAACGTTTTTCGTAAGTTTTAGTATATCGCGGCAGTCATTCGAGAAATAAACTTCGACATTATCAGCCACGCTTTGGTAAAGGTCGATATAATCAACATCCGTAAAGGGGTGGATAAATCTGCCGCCGATTTTTTGGGTAAACTCTTCCGCGCTCATTAGACCTGAAAGCTCATCCTTTAGGTTAAAGGCGGTTTCCTTGTCCATTACGGGGTTACCTACCTCGTCAAACGGAAAAGAGAGAAGAACATATACCTTATCCGCACCGCGGGTTATGCCTTTTAATAAACTGAGAAAACGGTTGCGTGAGAGTATAGGGAAGACGACGCCGAGTTCCAAGTTATCGTTGGGTATACTAAACTTTCGGCGGACATCTGCGCCGATGTCGTTAAGCGATGCGTAATTGCCCATTGACTTTGCAACTACGGCCTCCGTAATGCCAAGGATATCGCCGGGTTTAAGTTGCAACCCATGTTCATTAACGGCATCTGATAAAGATCTTGCCGTAATATCGACTAAATCGTCGCCTTTATGGATAATGGGTGTGCGTATACCATAAGCTACGGTTCCAAATTTTCTCATTCTTATTCCCCTATTCTTTAACGTATTGAAGTCGGTTATGATTCAATTAATCTTTTTCCGTTTATGTCAAATCTTTTACGCAAGGCAATTTCCGTAGGTATGATTGGTATGGTTATGAGGAGGGATTGGCCTGTTATTATTAAGGCGCCGCGTATGGCGGTTGTGGTTTCATCCAAACCAAACAACGCAATTATCGCCGCCACGGAAAGAGGGAGGAATATAATCCCTAAATAAAGCATTAAACGGCCGCAATAACTGTTAGCAAAATACCACGTATCCTTATTTTTCGTAGATCGTCGTGTCCTGTAGCCGGAAAAGTAGCTGATATCCTTAAAAGCGAGGCGGCGTCGCATGTACAGGCCGATAAAAATCATCAACATAGGGAAAAGCAATAGACAAGCTGAGATAACTGCCCAAACAATCATTCTTTATCCTCCTTTACGCATTCCACTACAACATAACCCTTTTTCTTCGCTAAGATACCAACGTTACCAAAAACCCGCATAAGGTCCTTAATATAACTTTCAGCACCTTGTTGCTTGCGGAAGACGGCGTAAAACCTGCCGCTTTTATTTAATGCGGCGTAACTGGCTTCAAACATGCCGATTACGACGGATTTACCGGCACGGAAGGGTGGGTTGGTGATGATTGTATCGGCAGGTTTTATAGGTGCGCCCGGTGCGGCTAAGGCCACGCGTTCAGCAACACCGCTATTACGCGCGTTTAAGCGTGCAAGCTCAAGCGCACGTTCATTCACATCTACCATGACTACACGTAAATCAGGTATACACGCCGCCATAACAATGCCGATAATGCCGTATCCGCAACCCAAATCCACGGCAGTCTTAGGCGCGATGCCCGCCACCATACACGGCAGTGCGGTATTTATAAGAAGGGATGTGCCAAAGTCTACCTCATCTTTAGAAAACACCCCGTCCGCTGACTGGAAAACAAAACCGCGCCTGCCATATTCAAAACTGATAGAGTATGTACGGCCCGTCTTTTGGTTATCGTTAGTAAAATAATGCCGCATAATTAAATAACCGAACGACAAAAAGTCTGCCTGTCGCTATAAAACGCTGTGTGCAGACTTTTTGGTAGACCTATTAGCTCGTTCATTTTAGTTTACCTTTAAACTTTGCAAATAGTTGTTGATTTCTTCAACCATTTCGTCTACATTTGCGCCGTGGGCTTTTGCGCCCATTTCCAGCGTTTTCATACGGGATGATGGGCAACCGCCGCAACCCATGCCGTTTCTTTGTAAAATTGCCGCGATTTCGCCGCTGTTTGTTGTATCAAGTGCCAAAACGTCTGCAATTATCATGTCTTTCGATGCCATTTTATTTATTCCTCCATATATGATAAATTATCTTATAGCTCTTATTCTTGGCCAATATGAGAAAATTACTCTACCTAAAATTAGGTTTTTACATACAAAAGCGTATTCAACGTTAAATTCGGTTGGGGTGCTGTGTGGCAGCTGAGACCGCATCGTCCACGATGGCTTTGCGTCGCCTGGGCGAATAATGTATGCGCCGTAACCCCATGAGCGAGAATCTTCGGAAATGTCCCGATAGTCCCCTAGCACGAAGAACCTGCCGTCAGGTACGGTATGTGGGCCGAAGTTCCGGTTACGCGGCCATGCACCAGTTCGTACGTATTCTTCCAAAAGCACCTCGCCGTTTATGTAGACGCGCCCGTCCACAATCTGCACTGTTTCCCCGGGCAGGCCGATAACGCGTTTAACGTAATCCAGCGATTCGTCCATGTGGAAGCGGAATACGATAACATCGCCCCTTTGCGGTTCGTTAAATAAATACGACCAGCGGAAAGCGACGACGCGGCTACCCACCTCAACAGTGTCAAGCATGGATCCCGAGATAACCGTGGCGTTTACGATAACGAAGTTTTGGATTATAAGGCCAGCCAAAACCCCGGTTACCACAACTATAAACCAGCTGAGAATTTCTCTTAATTTATTTTTCTTTGCCATATAAATCCTATCTAATAGCTCTTATCCTAGGCCAGTATGAGAAAATTACCCTTCCCAAAATTAAATCCCTGCACACAAAAGCGTATTCTTCGTTAAACTCAAAAGGTGTGCCGGGTGGCAGTTGTGAGCGCATTGCCCACGACGGCGACGTATCGCCAGGGCGTAAAATATACGCTCCGTAACTCCACGATCGGGAATCTTCGGAAATGTCGCGGTAGTCGCCAAGTACGAAGAACCTGTCGTTGGGCACGGTATGCGGGCCGAAGTTGCGATTGCGCGGTGGAGTATTACCGCTTACGTATACGTAATCTTCCTCCAGGAAGATGCCGTTGACGTATACTCGCCCATCCACAATCTGAACCGTATCTCCAGGCATACCTATAATGCGCTTTACGTAAAGTATGCTTGTATCCAGCGGATAGCGGAAGACGATAATGTCGCCCTGGTTCGGCTCAGAAAAAAGGTAGGACAGGCGGAAGGCAACGATACGGCTATCTACCTCAATTGTGTTGAGCATGCTTCCCGTCGGCACGTTGGCGTTTACGATAATGAAGCGTCCGATGAAGAGTGCCGTTAAAACGCCGCCGGCGATAACGCAGAACCAGGATATAATCTCCCTAATGATTTTTTTTCTCTTTAGGTTTGGGTCGTTACCAGGTTCATTGCTTGATCCGTTAATGGTTACTTCGTTATTAGTTTCCATGCTCTTCCTCGCCGCGGCTTCTGTTGATGTTTATATTGATATCGCGATCCCTGCGGATTATGATGCGGGGTAACTTGAAGATGCTGAACCCCTCACCCGCAACGGCGATTAGGAAGCCTAGATAATACCAAAACCCCCTATTATTAACTTCAAATACCGAGATGTCAGAATTGAAGATAGAGCCGATTAAAGAAATCGGCGAGATGATGCCATGCCAGATACCGCGGAAAAAACCAGCCTCGTCCGCACCGTAATATTGGTAGGCCGACGGCCAACACGAAGACAGAAGCAGGAGAGCAACTGCGGCAGAGGTTAATAGAAAAATCTTTTTCTTCATAATAAATCAAAGCTCCTTTCAAAATCACGAGGGATAGTATAACACATTTCTTCGGTTTTGTCTACATAAAATTACATGTCATGTTGAAAAAATCAAGCATATCCTTTACATCGCTTCTCTTGCGCTTTTTTAGTTCTATATGCCACTGAGCTGGGCAAGGAGTTCCCTTAATCCGCCAGTCTAAACGCCCAAATATTCCGCATTTCCGGTAGGATATCGGAGACGGGCCAAGCACGGCTAAGTATGAGGCTGTTGGAATCTAAAACATTCACCGTTCCGTCATCGTTTACGCAGGTGATGACGATAAAATGCCCGACTGTGGTAAAGATGCCAGAGCGCATACTGGCGATGATATACTCGCCACGGCCTAGCGCATTGCGTATGGCGTTTGCGTCGGCCATTACTTCGCGTACGGCAAGGCCGAAGTGGGGCGAACCGACGGACATCAGCGTCCACCGCGTCATATTGTTTGGCTCGATAAAGCCGTTCCGCATGGCGAAGTCCGCTACGTAGCGCGGGTTATATGCCGTGTTTCCGGTTAAGGCAACAGCAACCATTGATAAGGATGTAGGACCACAGCCGGCTATCGCCATATATTCCGTTCCGTAGTATGTAAAGCCCCAGCGCGCGTCCCATTGCAAAAAGTGAGGAACCTGCCCGGGGATGAAGTCGGCGGATACGTCGATGTCTGCCGGGTCTATTACGCCGCGCCGTCCGTAGGTAAGCCAGGATGCGACGAAGTCGATCGTCTCGTTATTGTGTATCGCAAGCTCCAATAACCTAATTGGTATGCGCCAGGTATTGTGAGCGATGTCGGCGGCGGCAGGGTGGTAGGGTATAAGTTCCACAAGCTGCGCAACATGTGGGATTTGGAGGTTAAACTCCGTCGGCGCATGTGTTGGGACAGCTGTATTGTGCGGTTGTGGCGTTATTGTGGTACCGCTGCCTTGCGGGGAAGGCGGCGTAAATGATAGCCTAACGAACCCTGGCTCCGGTACAAATGGTGACGCGCCCACGGCGGCTAAGGCAGGCGTAATGGCCGACGGCATGTCGCTGACGTTCCCCGTAATTATTATGGAAAAAAGAAAAACCACGCCTACAAGCAATAAAATCCGACCTATGTGTTTAATCCACTCGCTCATATATACCCCCGTTGACCTTATACAAATAAAGTGTTATAATATAATTTATTATACAGAAAGTTGGGTAAATTACAAGTGTTTTCGCTAATTATCGCAGTTAAAAAGAATGGCGTCATAGAAAGAGAACTTTGCACCGCCAAAATAGAGGAAAGTCCGTACAATGACTTGTTGGATGGTATATTTGTTGAGGAAAGTAACGGCGGGCAGCTTACCGTAAAAGTCATGCTTACAACGCCTAGTGAAGGCGAACTTGCCGACTGGCAGTACGAGGCGGCGTTTGATTATTATAATACTGGTGTTTTTGCAGAAACGAAGGTAAGGGTTGCCGAAGATACGGACGCCATAAATCCGCGCTGGGAGATTTCCTTTCCATTTTGTGAGAAGGAATTTGAGAGGAAAATAGCCGAGATTATAACAATACACGGCAAAGAGGTTGATGATGTTTTGGCCGCAATTAATAATGCGGACGTGGAGGAAGAATATAGTGCTGAGATTGAACAGGATTAAAAAGGCTGATAAATATGAGTTGAGGGGGATGTTTTGCGGTAAATGCAAAACGGCAGTACAGATAGATACCGCTCTTATGCCAAACGGGGGGCATGTGTGTCCCGTTTGTAGGTACCGCCTGACGGGCAGCCTCAACGCGAGGCGGTTTCTTATAATATCTTTTGTACTAATCTTGGTGGGAAGCGCCGTCTATCTAATGCTAAGCCTGTCTGGCCTTATATCAAACGATAATTTAAGCCAAGACTTGCGTAATCTGAGGGTGGATATAGGCATGGATAATGATGGAGAGGTTTTTTTGATAGAAGCCTCCCTTATACCAACGGGAAAGGACAATTATGGTGAACCCGTGCCTTGCGAAGGGATCGCCGCCGCGTCGCTTACGGTAATGGATGGTGAGCTGTCGCTTCCGCACCCGGCCGTGTACGCTTTGGCGGCGGCGGTGATGTGGGCGGCAAGTATCGATTGTGCCGACTATATATCAAATCGCGGGTTTCTGTTTAACGCCGCAAGCAAATCTTTTGTTGTGTATGAAGCGGAATGGTTTACGCTCATGCTTCTATATTTGCGTGCCGATGATGCCCGCGCCGCCGGTTTTACCGTGGGTTATTACGAAGGTTACGTAATTTTGGCGGCAAAACATGAAAGTGAGATGATTGTAATGGCTGACGGCGCAGGTAGTTATGTTACCATGTTTTATGATGATTTTGCTAGGATGCTTGAAAATTACCCTGCCATTATGGTAGATTAGGGACTTTACGCTTCATCAAACAAATCCTCTATATTTTCGTTTATTTCCCAAACATCGTCGCAAAAGTTACTCATAAGGATCGTTAAAACGCCGCTGGTGTTGCGGCGCGACATAAAGCTTACGCCCGGGTCCATGCCTTGGATGTATGGTGTGTCGCCGTCCAGCCAGAAGCCAAAGCCGTATACGCCGTCTCCATCTTCGTCGGCTGCTTGTGCGGTAACCATTGTTTTGACGGTCTCGCTGTTTACAATATCCCCCGCGAAAAGATGTTTCCAAAAGCTTGCGATATCTCTTGTCGTAGTGTACACGCCGCCGGCTCCGTCGCTTTTTGCGTTAGTACTGTAGATGTTTGAAAAATACTCGCCGCGTTCTTCGTCGTAGATGTATGCGGTGGCACAGTTTGCCGGTAGTCTGTCCAATTCGTAATATCCAGTGCTTTCCATGCCGCATGGCTTAAAGATTAACTCGTTAAGGTACTTGCTAAATTCAATACCAGTAATCCCTTCAATTATCATTGCAAGTAATGTATAACCGGCGTTGTTATATTGGAATTTTTCGCCTGGGTTGTACATCATGGGTTTTCCGATGAAAGTTGGAAGCATATCCTTTGGGTTCCGCATCAGGTAGCATGGGAATGCCGCCCACAGCTCGGACATATCCTCCATCACGGATTCGTCAAAATAATCCGGTATGCCGGACGTGTGGCTGAGGAGTTGACGGACGGTTATTTGCGGTGGTATTTGCCCCAGGTCAAAATCCAGTAACTTACCTATGTTGCTTTCGAGCGAAAGTTTGCCGCTTTCGATCAGTTTCATGATACCCGTGGCGACAAATGCCTTGCTTCCAGAGGCCACCTCGAATATTGTGTTCGTGTTGTTCGGCCTTTTATTGGGGAGGTCAGCGTAACCGTATGCTTTGTTGAATATAGGTTCACCATTTTTGCTAATGTAAATAACGCCGTTGAAGTTGTCGGCGATTAAGTCTTTTATTCTTTTCATTGATAGTTTTCCTCTTTAATGATTTATTTTGATAAGGACGCTTCCGGCAGATATGCCACCGCTGGCATGTATGGTTCTGTGCCGACGGAAATGATAGCCGGCAATATATTGAAAGCATATTAGACTATATCATATTCAAGCGATGAAGTCACGCATAATTTTTACCTATTTCCAATTACCAATAATTCTAATGCCAACCTATCCTCCATTTTGCCGTTTTTAATGTTTGTTTCAGCCTGTAAAACATCGGTCAGGATGTCGGCAAGCTCTTTATGCGAAAAACTGCCTGATTGGGTTAGGTAGTCGCGCACCATAAAGTCGCGCAGCTTTGTCGCCGTGGCTATTGCCGTTGGTGGATGCCCTTTATCGCGCAGACCCTTGCAAATCAATAGCAGGCGAAATTGCCGCGCTATCATGGATAGGAGCATAAGCGGTGCTTCCTTTTGCGCTAAAAGATTTGATAACGTGACGATTGCGCTTCCGTTTTTGGTGCCAAGTTCCTTAACAAGGCCAAAGACTTTGCCATCAAAACATTCAGTGCAAACGGCTTGTACGTCGGTCGTATCCGCCGTACCGCCGGCACCAACGTACGCAGCAAGTTTTAACGTTTCTGTGTGTAAAGTATGCATTATGCCCGCGTCGGCGTCGGTAACGGCGGATCCGCATACGTATTGCAGCATAAACCGCCCCGCGCCGGATTGGAGGTTTACGCCTTCAGCCATAAGTGTGCGGGCAAGCCAAACAACAAGCTCGGCTTCCGGCGGCGTTGTGAAATCTACCGCCAAACCCCTTGTAGGCGCGGTTATGGTTTTATATAGCTTCACCCGTTTGTCCGGCATTTTTTCAGATTCAATAAAAAGAAACACGGCATTGCCGTTATCGTGCGTAGTTTCTATATATCCCGCAAGGTCGTCAGACAAATCCTTTTTTCCAGTTTGTAAAAGCCCCGTATTCCTAAATATCAATAGTTTTTTGTCCGCCGTAAAGGATACAGCCTCAGCGGCGTTTTTTATGTCGGCAAACGAAAAATCCTTTATAAATTCGGCCGTGTTCATGTCAGAGGCTAATTCGTCGGCGTACATCGCGTCAAGTAATCGTTTCTCATAGGATTTAATCAAATATTTTTCAACGCCGCAAAAAATATAGCATTTATTTATCTCACCGGATTTTAAGCGGTTGTTCAGTTCTTTCATCGGAAAAATCCTCCATTGTGACTATGCGTAAATTGTTGTTGTTTGGAAATAGGCGTATCGCGCCCGAATTGCTTGTGGAAAAAAGCGGGATGCCCATATCATAAAGCCGTGTGACGACATCAATGTGCGGGTGGCCGAAGGGGTTGTGCCTGCCAGCCGAGTTTACGGCGACGCGCGGCGAAACGGCATCCAGGAACGATTGCGTGGACGACGTGCGTGATCCGTGGTGAGCTAGCATCAGCACATCTGCTCGTATGGGATATTGGCCGAACATAAACAGAATTTCGCGCTCCGCCGCCGCCTCTATATCGCCTGTAAATAAAAAGCGCACACCGTCCGCCTCAACCATCAGAACCATAGAATTGTCGTTGCCGGAGAAGGCCGTGGTAGATGGTGGGTACAACACGTTCACGGTAACTACGTCCCAAAACCTTTGTATGTCGCCTGTGCCCGTGTATATAATTGACGTGCCGTTTGCTTCCGCCGCGGATATGAGCGCAGCAAGGATTTCCGGATCTGCATTGTCCAGCGGGGATAAGAATAGGCGTTCCGCTCGCCCGGCTTGCAAAACCTCCAATGCGCCGATGGCGTGATCCCAATGGGAGTGGCTGATGAATATGGCGTCAAGCGTTCTTATGCCGAGATGGTTTAAGTAGGGCATAATAATATTCACGCCCGTGTCTTGTCCGACGCGGTCCATACCCCTTCCGCCGCCGTCAATAAGGATAGCACGGCCGCCATGGGATATAATGACGGCGTCGCCCTGGCCGACATAGAGCAAAGTAACGGTGAGCGGTGCGGGTATGGCTGCGGATATGACTAGGCCTAAACCAAGAACGGAAACTGCCAGTTTTGCGGCTTTGCCTCTGCTTTTCCTATATGATATTATCAGTAGGGTAACAGCGTAGAGTAGAACGATCGTAAACCGCGGCTGCCCAGTAAATACGGTGTTGAATGGAATGCCGCCGAACCATTCGGATATTGCGTAATAAAACTGTATAAGAGCCTGCGGTACGACGGCGAACAGCGAGGCAACACCCGTGCTGACCAAACCTACCAACCCAACGAGAAAACCAGCCACAACAGTTAATGCCAGTGTTGGCAAAATAATTAGGTTGGCGAGGAAACCGAGTAAAGGAAACTGGTAGAAATAAAATGCGTATATTGGAATGGATACCAGCGATGCGGCAAGGACTGCAGGCAGATGATTTGCGATTACCCTAATTTCGGTGGCTCTTTTAAGGCCCTTGTTTTTGCGTGTGAAGTGGAGTATCAGCATTTGTATTTTAGGTGATAGAATTATCAGACCCGTAACGACGAGGAAAGAGAATTGGAAACCGATATCCCAGATAAACAGTGGTTGATGGAGTAGAATAAGCATAGCCGCAATGGCAAGCGAGTTAAGCCCATCGCCCCGTCTCCAAATTAGCCGCCCAAATATGTACGATCCAGCCATGATGACAGCACGCACCGTACCAGGTGACGCGCCCGTCATCAGACAATAGAAGATGATAAAGGCGAGCGAAACGAGACCGGCTTTGCGCCTGTTTAACCCGAATTTCTCTAATAAACCGGACATAAACAGAGCGACAATCGAAACGTGCATACCTGAAACGGCGAAGATGTGGAAAATACCTGCTTCGCGGAACATGTCGCGGTCTTCGCCGCTTATGCCGCGCCTGTCTCCGAGGAGCATCCCGGTAAGGATACCGGCTTCGAGTGGGGGTAAAACATTGTAAATACTGTCTCTTAAGGCGTTTGCGGCTTGTGAGGTTAATGCGGTGAGGTTGAATCCGGTATTTACGCCGTCGATGGTAAATTCATTTGGAAACATCGTATATTCAATACCGCGCGTGCGGCGGAACGTAAACTCATCGAACGCTCCGGGGTTTTGGCGGAAGCGCAGGGCTTGTAAATTGCCGCGCACGGTAACTTCCGCGCCGATAGGCACTTCTTCGCCAACACCCAGAAATAAGAGTATGTTGACTGATTCAACATAGCGCAATACATCTTCTGAAATCTGAAATTTAAATTCCTCACTTTGCACTACGGCCGTCGTGCGCCCGGCGGCCGTAAAGGATGTTGACACCACAACACCCGTAAATTCAACTTCTTCGCGGGCGGCGGCTAGGTTGTGTAAAAGCGGAGATGTATCCATAACCGCGTTTTGCAAAATAAAAAAGCCGATAACGGCGAATAGGGGCAGAACCACGCAGAGTTTGGACTTGTTCAAAAAATATAGCCCGAGGGACGCGGCAAGCACCCCGATAACAAGCCATAAAAAGCCTGCCAGCGGATATACAAGCCGCGCATATACGATGCCCGCGGCCAAAAATAAAACAAAATATAGAAAA
>WQWB01000030.1 GCA_009785555.1 Defluviitaleaceae bacterium
CATTGCCTGGCAAACCATTCGCGTCGGTTAGTTTTTTGATAAGCTCTAAAGACATAACTCGGCCTCCCAATCTTTACCGTTAAGCCCCATTACAAAGGAGGAGAGGAGTTTAGCGGTGGATGTAACGTCCTTCATGCTTATAGTCTCTACGGACGTGTGCATGTATTTGAGTGGCAAGCCAATTAACCCCGTGGCGACGCCAGTGCGCGATATTTGCACTACGCGCGCATCTGTACCGCTGGATCCAGTCGTCATCACGTCGATTTGGAATGGCACCCCATTGTTTTTAGCCGCATCTTTAAGTAAGCCGCACACCTTTGGATGGATATTTGGCCCCATCTCTATAACCGGACCTTTGCCCATATCGCATGTTTGGCTTGGTTTAAGCTCCGGCGTTTTTGCAAAAGTTACATCCAGCACGATACCCATATCCGGCTCAAGACCGTATGTGGCAACGACTGCACCCTGCGAGCCAACTTCCTCCTGCGTGCTGGATATAAAGTATAAATCCGCATCATGGTTAAAGTCTTTGAGGTTATCGAGACATTCAAGCATTACACCGACACAGGCACGGTCATCAAGCGCTTTGCCGGCAATGTGGTCGTTTTTCAGCTCAATCGCGCTTCGTTTAATGGTGATGATGTCTCCGACCTTCACGAGTTTGGCAAGAGCTTCCTCGGAATATCCCGTATCTATAAGCATGTCGTGCATCTTTACGGCTTTTCCTTCTTCACCCTGGCTAAGGTGTGGCGGTTTAATGCCGATAACGCCGTAAACCTTCTCCTTACCGTGAATGATTACTTCCTGCGCGAGCAGCGTGCGCTGATCGTACCCGCCGATCTGAGTAAAGCGGACGAAGCCGTTTTTGTCCAATTGCTTTACGATAAGGCCGATTTCGTCCATATGGGCGTAAAAGGCAATTTTAGCCTTATTCCCAGACGCGCGACCCGCCTTTTTGGCGATAACGTTGCCTAACCTGTCTACCGTAACCTCACAGCCGTGGTCCTTAAACGCGGCGGCTATAAGCTCACCCGCTTCGGTCTCATAGCCGGCAACGCCGTTGGCGTCGCAGATAGACATCAGAAACTTTTTGGTGTCCAATTTTTCCAAAGATGTATCCTCCCGTTCGTTAGTTTATATATTTGTGAAAAGGTATTATAATTTATACCGTGCGACCACTTCGCCATCAAGTACGCGGCCGTCTTCTTCAAAGCCATAGTTTGCGAATACGGTTTTTGATCCGACATTTGTAGGCTCATAGGATACGTAACAGAGATTTGCCTCACCCAGTGGTTTTGTTTTTATTTCATCCATGATAATATCCACAACTTTCTTGCCGATGCCTTTACGCTGATGGTTTTTGTCTATAAGCAAACGCCAAACATAGTATGTATACTCATCCTTACTATAGGCATTGTCGCCTTCCTCCGGCTCCGGCGGGAAATATCCGTACATGACAAAGCCAACCATCACCCCTTCTTTATATATGGCATACGGTACGGCGCGTTCGCCCTCACCTTCCTCGGCAAACTTTTTGTTTGCAACATACGCTTCGGCTAAGCTGTCCGCATTTGATGCTACAAAATTTTCCTGCTCAGGGAAAACCCGCAAATCAACGCATTCCTTCATGTTCTTATCCAAAATTGTAATTGGTTTTAACTCTATCATATTTCCTCAATTCTACATATTCATACGGACGATTATATCGTTATCGTCCGGGTCTTCTGCATCCCAGTTTAAGTCTGTTTTTATAAACCCGACAGAGGCATAAAGTTCTGCCATATCTTTTTCTTCTGGGTCATAAGTTGCAAAAATCGCGGCCGCGTTGCCGTGGGGCTTTGTGCGGATTTCTTCCAGGAGACGCTCTAATGCCGCAACTTCGTAGCCTTTATCTAAATGGCCTTCATCAACCATAACCGGGCGGATGCGGTAGCATGTTTCCTTAAAAATAGGGTCTCCGATATAATAATTGTAGCAAATCAACCCGACCATTTCATCTCTTGCGTAAATGGCACGGCATTCCGTTATTTTGCCTGCATAATTCCAATCATAAGCCCATGCAAGCACTTCCGCATTGGATATTAAATAATCATCTTTGTCTTCAGGTATGTTAAGATCGATACATTTAGGCATATCGTCGCTTAACAGGGTTATTTTCTTTAACTCTATCATAAAATATTCTGTCCTTCATATTTACGCACAAATGTAACGCCGTAACCCGTTGGGCCAAGGTGCGCTCCAACAACGGGGCCGATATCCCAGTTGTGCTGTATTTTTATGCCTTTTGCCGTAAATTCGGCCTCCAGTAGCTTTCTGTCCTCATCATAACCGGCAGAATAAACGATGCCGACGTAATCGTCCGCATTTTTGTCAGCAAAAACGGATAATACTACACGTACAATCTCAGCCATCGCATTTTTTTTGCCGCGCACCTTTGAATGCGGCTTTAATTCGCCGTCGCTGAAATTCAAAATCGGCTTAACACTTAAGATTGAGCCAAGAAGCGCTGCTCCCTTACCCAAGCGTCCACCTTTTTGCAAATAATCTAAGCTGTCTACGGAGAAGAACGTGATATTATCGTTCTTAATTGAGTCCATGATGCTTACGATTTCCTCAAACTCTTTACCCTCTTCCAATAAAAGGCAGGCTTGGTACACAATATAACCGTGAATAGACATGCAGCGCATTGTGTCAATAATTTCTATTTTCCTATCCGGGAACTCTTCCAATAACGTCTCCCGCGCCATAACGGCCGAGTTATATGAACCGCTGAATTTGCTGGTTATACAGAAGCAAATCACGTCGTTACCCGCTTCAAGCGCAGGGCGGAATTTAGCTTCATAGGCTGCCGGCATTGGTTGGCTCGTCTTCGGCCAAGCCTTACGCTCTATGCAGGTTTTGTAGAACTCACGTGCAGTAAGGGTATAAAAGTCATCATGGTACGTCTCATCACCATACGAAACACCGAATGGGATAATGCCTATATTATATCTGTCAACATATTCTCTAGGCATATTTGCGTCTGAGTCGGTAAAGATTTTTATCATTTTTTATTCTCCTTAATTTAAAAATTCAATTGATTGTTTATCTGCGTCAAATTCCGCCTTTAGCCCAATCGGCAAAATACCGTGCCGCGTGCCGTGGCCATAATCGTCGGTATATAATACTGGTATTCCGTGCCTTTCACCAAACCGTTTTAGACACTTGAAAAGATCATACGGTTCATCAGTGCTGTAATGGCCGAATACAAGACCTTTTACGCATTTTATAAAAGGCGTTTGCTCAATAAATGCCAGTTCCTCCGCGGTTAAACCCGGCTTACCGTACTTTTCATGTGATTCTAGGAACAAGACATAACCTAGGGCTTGATCAATATAATTATGGTATTTGTTGGCCACCATCATTGCGAAAAGCGTTGTGTAGCCGCCAATAAGCGTACCTTCGCACCGCCCGCCGTTTAGAGTTATACGCCTGCTGCTTTGTTCAAGCTGCCTAGCAGTATACCCTTCCACGAAGTGATTGCAAAATTCCATATAGTCATAATGCCGTAAATCCTCAAAAACGTGTGGTGAGGTGCCGTAATACACAACCAAACCCGACTGCGCATGGATTGCGTTGAGTATTGACGTGCCGTCGCTGTAGCTGCCTATGCGCTTAGGGTTTTGACGGATACTATCATAGTCTATATACGGCAAAATCTCAGCCGCACCGTTGCCGCCGTTAAATAAGATGGCACCAATACTTTTATCGGCTACGAGTTTATTAAAATCGTCCGCCCGTTCTTCTGCACTGGCGGCATAACCCCAGGTATCCTTATAAAAGTTGTCGCCAAGTTTTACTTTAAACCCCATTTGCTCTATTCCAGCGATTTGCGAGGCATATCGTTCTGGGTTGGCGACATGGCATGGGCTGAAAATGCCTATCGTTCCGTTTTCAGACAGCCTTTTAGCCAGCATACTAAAATACCGCTTCATCCCACTTTTCGGCAGGAGGTAAGCCCATCAAACCGCATAATGTAGCCGCTACGTTAGATAGGCCAAACACTCCTGTCTTTACTTTAAGCTCCGTATCCCCGATAATTATAAGCGGCACCGGATTAAGCGTGTGCGCCGTTTTTGGGGATATGTCCCCGGCCTTCGTTTTCTCAAACATTTCATCAGAGTTACCATGGTCTGCCGTAATTACTACCGTAATCCCTAGGCTCTCAGCCTCTTTAAGTATGCGCGCAAGGCATAAATCAACTGTTTCAACGGCTATAACTGCAGCCTCAAAATTGCCGGTGTGCCCAACCATGTCGCCGTTCGGGAAGTTTGCGCGGATAAAACCATATTCGCCGCTATTCATAGCCAAAAGTATCTCATCCGTTACCTCGGCGGCCTTCATCCAGGGCCGTTCGTCAAACGAGACGCGGTCCGAAGGGATCTCTTTGTAAGCCTCAAGCTCTTCCGAAAATTTTCCGTTTTTATTACCGTTCCAAAAATAAGTTACGTGGCCGAATTTTTGCGTTTCACTAACGGCAAATTGCTTGACATTATGTTTTATCAAATGCTCGCTAAGCGTATTTTGTATGCTTGGCGGGCTGACGAGGAAGTTTTGCGGAATCTTTAAATCACCATCATACTGCAACATACCAGCGTAGCTAACTTTAGGCGTACAACACCGTTCAAACCCATTAAAGCCCGGGTCATCAAAGGCCAGGCTTATTTCTATAGCCCTATCGCCGCGGAAGTTAAAGAGAATGACGCTGTCTCTGTCTTTTACCTTTCCGACCGGTTCGCCATTTTCATGTATTACAAAAGGCGGCAGGTCTTGGTCAATTATATCAGGATTTTTCGCCCTGAACGAAAAAACCGCGTCCTTTGCGGAGGCAAAACCTTGCCCTAAGCCGCACACATGCGTATCCCAACCGCGCTTTACCATCGGCCAGTTGGCGTTGTACCTATCCATAGTGATAGATTGACGGCCGCCACCGGAAGCTATTTTTGCCATAAAATCAACATTGTTGAGAGTTAATAAATGATTCTCTAAATCTTCTATAAACTCCGTTGCGGATTGGGCCGGTACGTCGCGTCCGTCTAAAAGGACATGGACGAAAACCCGCTTAACTCCGCTTGCCTTAGCTGCGGTAAGCATGGCTTTTAAATGGCTGATGTTAGAATGGACGTTCCCATCCGATAAAAGGCCGATAAAATGGAGCGCGCCGTCATCTTTACAAGACGAAACCAAATCCTTCCACACATCGCTTTCAAACATGCGCTCTGTGTCTATGGATTCGTTCACGAGCTTTGCGCCTTGGGAATACACTCGACCGGCACCCAAGGCATTGTGTCCTACTTCAGAGTTACCCATATCCTCATCCGACGGCAAACCGACGGCCGTACCATGCGCTTTTAATTCAGCATACAAGCCCTTTGCCTTTGCATTAGCCGCCACCGCGTCCAAAGTTGGGGTGCGTGCAGCCAATACTGCGTTGCCAAATTCTTTATCACTGATGCCTATGCCATCCATTATAATTAAAACAACAGGTTTTATCATATATATCTCCTTTGGTAAGCTATCTATACCCAAGCTCCCGTAAAATATCCTCGGCGGCGGAGCGGTTTTCCGCATCCGTCACGGCGTATAAAAGCGTATTGTCAATACGTACGAGGGAGAAAAACATCCCGCCGTTTGTACCGCGGTAAATATTGTGCCCGCTGGCGTTTATATCCACTCTACGCATCCACGCGCCTCCGCGCGCGTCAAGCCATGCGGCTCTTTCATCAAATGCGGAGCGAGCCATTTCGTCGTCAAAAAACACCCAAAATTCGATAGTTACGCCTTCATCAGAAGATACTTGGGTAAACACCATATCTCTGTGGTTAATTGCAAAGCCCGCTTCGGTTACAATGCGGATAAACTCCGCTTCGGTGATAGCCTCACGCTGCCTGCAACCGACAAAGGATATGGATAGTACAATTAACGAAACAACAGCCATAATTTTAATTAGTTTTTTCATTTTTCCTCCTATTGTAAAAAGAACGTCAACTCGGCCTCGCAGGCTTTTTCGCCGTCAAATGTCGCGATGCCTTTACCAACACCCGCAGGGCCTTTTAACTTTATAATTTCAACTTCAAGCCGCAAGATACCGCCTGGGGTAACTTGTTTACGCCACTTTACCTTGTCAACTGCGGCGAAAAATGCCAATTTACCCTTGTTTTCTGGCATGGAAAGGATAGCGTAACCGCCAGCCTGCGCCAATGCCTCAATTATCAAAACGCCGGGCATAACGGGATGACCCGGAAAATGCCCGACGAAGAATGGCTCGTTCATGGTAACGCCTTTTTCCGCAACACAGGATACACCCGGTTCGCAAGAAATAATTCTGTCTATCAAAAGAAATGGCGGCCTGTGAGGCAAGACTGCCATGATGCCGTTTACGTCTATCATGCACTTACTCCTTCGAATTTAGTTTTGCCCAAGCCTTAACGCGTTCTACTCGTTCACCGGGCGGGTTGTCGTCGTGTTCCAAATCGGCATAGGAATATGCGTAAAGTTGGCCACACGTGGTCTTATCGCATGCCGTACATGCATCGTGTCCTTTTATCTCACAATCGTCAATGCTGCAGGGTTCCGGGAGATTCCCGCATTCTCCGCAGTGGTTAAGCCCCTTGTCTTGGCAGCATTTTGCGACGGGACATTCGCCGTGGAAAGGATTGCCGTTTGTCTTTATACAGCCAGCGCAGTCGTGCGTCTCTCTATATAAACAGGTGTCACAGCAAAGTCCGCAGCGGGATTGGATGATTCTCATGCTATTTATAGCTCTTTAAGCAAACGCTGGCGCAATGGCCGCCAAAACCAAGCGAATTACTAAGGGAATATTTGATTGAAGCCTCACGACCTACTTTCGGCACATAGTCTAAATCACAGCCTTCGCCCGGCACTTCAAGCCCCGCCGTGGGAGGGACAAAACCATGCTTCATCGCCAACGCGCAGACAGCAGCTTCCACCGCGCCTGCAGCGCCAAGCAAATGCCCAGTCATAGACTTCGACGAAGTGAAGGGTATTTTGTATGCATAATCACCGAAAACGGCTTTTACGCCCAATGTTTCGGGCAGGTCGTTTGCTGGTGTGCCTGTACCATGAGCGTTGATATATCCTATTTCCTTTAGGTCAATACCGGCTTCCTCTATCGCCAGACGCATTGCATCGGCAATGCCGCTGCCATCCGGCAGGGGTGCCGTCATGTGGTATGCTTCGCTGGTAGTGCCGTACCCAACAACTTCGGCGTAAATTTTTGCGCCACGCGCAAGCGCCTTATCGAGACGCTCTAAGATCAAAACGCCGCCGCCTTCACCCATAACGAAACCGGCACGATCCTTATCGAATGGGATCGATGCTCTGTCTGGGTTTTGCTCTTCCGTCATCGCCGTAAGGTTCGTAAAACCAGCCATACCGATTTCCGTAATCGCCGCTTCTGAGCCTCCGGTTATTGCCATATCCATATACCCGTGCTTAATGGCGCGGAAGGCCTCTCCCAAGCAGTTCGTGCTGGACGCACACGCGGTTACTATGGGTATGCTTGGGCCTTTGAGGCCGTATTTTAAAGAAATGTGGCCGGCCGCCATGTTCGCGATTGTCATTGGAATAAACAACGGATTAACACGCTCCGGGCCTTTTTCTAGCAATTTTGAGATCTGTTCCTGCATCACGACAAGGCCGCCGATACCCGATCCAAAATATACGCCGGCGCGGATCGAGCCTTTTATGGCCTCCACATCCATGCCACTGTCGACCATTGCCTCTTCGGCCGCCGCCAATGCATATTGAGAATACAAGTCAAGCCGCTTGGTTTCTTTTCTTTCGATGTATTTTTCCGCATCAAAACCCTTAACCTCGGCCGCCAACTTAACTTTATAACGTTCAGTATCAAACCTTGTTATGGGCGCAAAGCCGTGGCGGCCGTTTTTGATATTATCCCAAAACTCATCTATACTGCTGCCAAGCGACGTGATAAGCCCAATCCCCGTGATAACAACTCTTGTTTCAGTCATGCTTTACACAAACTCCTTTTTCTTGCAAATTATAGCAACATCATGCCGCCGTCTACGCGGATAACTTCCCCCGTGATGTACTTTGTGAAGGCTAAAAAGCGCACGGTGTCAACGACGTCGGAAACCGTGGCAAAACGTCCAAGCGGTATCTTTTTAAGCATTTCCGCGCGGATCTCGTCCGTCAACGTTTCCGTCATCCCAACATCCAATGGGCCGGGTGCGACGGCGTTGCAAACGATACCGCGCGAGCCAAGCTCACTGGCCGTTGTTTTTGTAAGCCCCACGACACCTGCTTTTGATGCAGAATAATTGGCCTGCCCAGCATTACCGCCAAGCCCCGCCACACTGACCATATTTATAATTGAACCGCTACGCTGCTTAAGCATGATAGCGGCCGCATGTTTAGTCATATTAAATGTACCCTTTAGGTTGACGGCGATAACCCGGTCAAAGTCATCCTCACCCATGCGGATCATTAAATTATCGCGCAAGATTCCGGCGTTATTTACGAGGATATCAACCTTGCCGAATTCTTTTTGTACGGTTTTTACAATGCGTTCCGCGTCGGCGAAATTAGAGACATCACCCAAAACCTCAAAGCATGTACCGCCAAGAGCCGCGATTTCATCCTTCAAGTCCTGCGGGACTTCGGCGTATTCGTTTACGGCGATATTGTATCCGTCGGCGGCAAAGCTAAGGGCTATTGCACGGCCGATACCGCGCCCGCCACCTGTTATTAGTACAGTTTTACTCATTTACATAACCTCTTTTAAACCATTTAATGTCTCTTCCAAACTTGCCGTGTCTTGGATATTGTACACAGTTGCCTCTGGAATGATTTTTTTAACGAAGCCGCTTAACGCCTTACCCGGCCCCATTTCTATAAAAGTATCAACGCCAAGGTCGGCTAACTTGAGAACGCAGTCCATCCACTTCACCGTTCCGCACACCTGTGTTTCCAAGGTTTTGGCGATATCCTCACGCTTGATGATTCCTCCGTCAACATTTGAAATAACGGGAACACCCATTGCGTGAAATTCCATACCTTTCATGGCTTCGGCCAATTTATCAGCCGCCGGCTGCATGAACGGCGAATGGTACGCACCGCTGACGGGCAGGCGCATTGACTTTCTTCCGCCATATTCCTTTGCCAGTACTTCGGCCTTTTCTACGGCATTTTTATGCCCAGAGATTACTACCTGACCGATTGTGTTTATATTTGAGACGTTGACGGGTTCGTCCAGAGTTGAGATTTGCTCACACACTTTAATGCAATCCTCCGACGTAATACCCATAACAGCACTCATCGCGCCGTCCGTCGCTTCGCATGCTTCAGCCATATACGCGCCGCGGGTACAAAGTAGTTTTACCGCATCGTCAAATTGAAGCGCGCCCGCATATGTAAGAGCCGAATATTCACCCAGGCTTAGACCTGCGGTTGCGGCGGCCGAAACACCAGTCTTTTCATCCAAAACCGCGAATGCCGCCATGGAATGCGCGAAAATCGCCGCCTGGCAATATTTTGTATTGTTTAAGTCATCTTTACGAGTCTCATCAAAACAGATGTTTTTGAGGTCAAACCCCGCAACTTCCTCTGCCCTGTCAAAAACCCGTTTGCAAGCGTCGTAATTGTCGTACAATTCACGCCCCATGCCCGAAAATTGAGCACCTTGCCCGCTGAATATGAATGCTACTTTCATCAACAACAACCTCCTGTTGTCAATTCATTATATTTATCCATAATTTCTTGGATGATCTCCGCTGCCGTTTGCTCAGCCATGACGAGACCGGAAATCTGCCCGGCCATAACAGACCCGTTATCCACGTCACCATCAATTGCGGCGAGGCGGAGCGAACCGGCAAGAAGTTCATCCAGCCTGGCCATGTTTGGTTCTTCCTTCTTATTCTCTTCCGCTTCTATCTCATTAAATGTTTTAGTAAACTTATTACGGATTTGGCGAACCGGATGACCCGTCGTCATGCCCGTAATTTCTGTATCTATTTCTTTCGCTTTAAGGACTTTGGCTTTGTAATTTTCATGGGCCGTGCATTCGTTGGCTACCAAAAAACGCGTACCGATCTGCACGCCTTGCGCGCCAAGCATAAAAGCCGCAGCCATGCCGCGCCCATCCGCAATGCCGCCCGCAGCAATAACAGGTACGCTAACCGCGTCCACAATTTGCGGGGTAAGAGCCATTGTGGTAAGCTTGCCGATGTGCCCGCCCGCCTCCATGCCTTCACAGATAATGATATCCGCACCCAATTTCTCCATCCGTTTTGCTATGGCAACGGCGGGAACGACGGGTATAAGTTTTATGCCTGCCTCTTTAAACCGTGCGGCGAACGCACTGGGCGAACCAGCACCGGTTGTAACAGCGGCAATTTTTTCCTCTATCACCACGTCCACAACCTCGCTAACAAACGGTGACATGAGCATTATATTTACGGCAAACGGTTTATCCGTAAGGCTTTTTGCCGTATGTATCATGCCGCGCACAACATCCGGCGGTGCGTTACCCGCCGCAATCGTACCAAGGCCGCCCGCGTTGGATACGGCAGCCGCCAAATTCCCATCGGAAATCCAAGCCATACCACCCTGTATAATGGGATATTGGATGTCCAGGATTTCACATATCTTATTGCCTTTCATCATTTTTTGTTGGCCTCAACGTAATTTACCGCTTCGCCAACGGTATTAATTTCTTCAGCATTTTCGATGGTGATGTCGTATGCCTCTTCAATATCGTTGATAATTTGGAACAAATCCAAAGAATCCGCTTTAAGTTCCGTGCGGAAGTTCGTTTCAAGCGCGATCGCATCTGCGTCAACGCCAAGTTGCTCTGCTATAATTTCGCGAATTTTTTCAAATACCATTTTGATATTCTCCTTTCGATTTATGGGCTAGAACTGTACCAGAACGCTACCCCATGTCAACCCGGCACCAAAGCCGGTTATTATTATTTTATCGCCTTTTTCCACTTCTCCCTTGTCAAACATATCCGATAGCGCGAGAGGCATAGAGCTGGACGAGGTATTACCAAAATTAGTTATGGTGATCTTAAACTTGTCAATACTTGTCTTTAACTTTTTTGCAACCGTTTCAATTATGCGGGCGTTGGCTTGGTGGCATACTACGTATTTTACCTCATCTGAGCTTACATCCGCTTTTTCCAAAATGGATCTTACGCTTTTTGGAATTTCCGTAGTTACAAAATCATAGATTGCCTTACCGTCCATAATAACGTACGGTTCGTCTGCAGTATGATCCAATTCATTATACCACGGGTTCTTAATTGGCAGTTTATATCCACGCAGTTCAGTTGCCTTAGCACCATCTGTGTGCAGATCTTCTGCCAAAATGCAGGAATTTGCGCCGTCCGTGGCTTCCATCAAGATACCGCCCGCACCATCAGCAAACAAAACGCAAGTTGAACGATCCTCCCAATCACAAATTTTAGATAAAATATCCGCACCGATAACAATACCACGTTTGTATACACCCGAACGCAACAACTTGTCCGCCACGCTTACACCGTAAACGAAGCCGGTACAGGCTGCGTTTAAGTCAAAACCAAACGCGTTCTTCGCGCCAACTTCGCCCAAAACAAAAGTAGCGGATGACGGTGTCAAATATTCCGGCGTAACGGTGGTTATTATGAGGAAATCAATATCGTCGACCGTAATACCCGCCTTGCTAACAAGTTGCTTAAAAACATCAGCTGATAGGGATGCCACCGTCTCACCACGGCTGATGTGCCGCTTTCGTATGCCGCTGCGTGTGAAAATCCATTCATCGCTGGTATCAATGAACTTTGCCAAATCGTCATTCGTAACGACAAGCTCGGGGAGGCTCCGCGCCGCTGTAACTATTCTAGTTCCTTTTATATTCTTGTCCTCCTCACACATTTACCTAATAATTTGCGCCTTTATCACAGATGCTTGTACCCTAATAAATATATGCGCCTAATAACAAACCTAGTATATTTTACCGTAAATATCTTCGCTTGTCAAGAAATTTAATATGCCTGTCAATACGACTTACCCCAAACAACCATACAAACCGCAGACTTACCGCAACACACGCAAATATCAGACAATTGTTCCATAGTGATTTTGAAACAATATAATCATTAAAAATTCCCCTTACAGACACAATACCACTCCAGGTGCGTTTCGTCAAATATTTCATCAAATTCTACAAAATAATTTCATATATCAGCGTAGGTTTATTTTTTCCATCAACAATATTCACAACACTATCCACCTTAACAGCTCCGTTTTTCTCCATCACGCGGCGGCTGGCTTTGTTCGTCTCATAGCAAGTTAACCTCGCAGTTTGCAAGCCGATTTTGCGCGCCTCGTCCATCAGCAGCTGCAACTGTACCGTACCCAAACCATTCCCCCAACACGACGGCCGCACGCTGTAACCCAAATGCCCGCCATATGTAAGCAGGCGTTCGTTGAGGTTGTGCCGTAAGGAACACGAGCCAAGGTAATGCACTCCGTCCGTAAGCCAAAAAAGTGTGGTTTGCACGCTGTCGTATATATCTAAGTTTATGCCTTTTGCCAGTTCGTCAGAGAGAAGTAAGAAACGCCAAAAAGCCCTTTTCGTGCCTACGGTATAGTATGTAAAATCTTCAATGTCATGTACCTTGTGTTCTCCGTACGAATTTTTAAAGCTCCTCCACAACTCAAAGCACGGCCGTACGAGGTGTAAGTTGCCGTAATCTATTTCTAGTACCGCGCGGCGGCTTTTTAATAATTTCGTAATAATCATACCTTATTATAACATACGAAGAGTAAATTTATCAAGAAATATACTTAGTGTGAATATTTTTCTTTTATAGTTGAAATATATGTTGACATGGTTATGGGTTTGTGGTATAATATTCAACGTATAAAAAAATAATGAAGGAGGGTAAATGAACTTAAACAATTATAAATACACATATAGGTTATTAAGCAGCATCAAAAAAGAAGAAGGCTACCTTGAAAATGAATATACGAAATATATATCTTTGTTGAACTATTGGAAACAGAGACTTGAAGGCAGTGGATCAAATAAGCATAAAAATTTCGTAAATAAGATGATCAAAGAAATAACCGCTGATATTATTAAGTTGGAGTCTCTGATTTTCGAAAACTTCTGCAAGGTTGTTAAAGAGCGAGTACGCATTGAGGAATTTTTGTCGAATATAGATGACTGTGAGGCACGGCTGATTGTACGCAGACGGCTGGTTGATGGCTGGACGTGGGAGAAAATAGGCTTTGATTTGTTTATGGACCGCACCTCCGCTTCCAAAAAATATAAAAAAATGGCAAATATACTGAAGGAACGGTCTTGCGGCGAGGGAAGTGATGATTGCAAAACATAAAAGAAAAGAGATGGTCTGTAAAGTTTATGAATATATCAACAATAACACAGAGGGTTTGCCGAGCTTAAAGGAATGCTGCTTGTTAATGGGATGGGATTTAGACGAGGTACAGCGCGCAGCCAATGAAGACGAGACGCTTAAGAAAGCAATAAAAACACTGCAATTACAGCGTGAAGTTAATTTAGAGAAAGGCGGGGTGTATTTAGGGTATAACAAAGTTTTTACGGCTTATTTATTATCCGAGGATATTAGGGAATCCGTTGCGGAAACGGCTAAAGATCGGCTTTGTGAGCTTGATAGGCGGTTAGAGTCCGAAGCGTTTGCGGCAATGCATGGCGGACAAGGGGATGGTGGTAATTAGCATAAATGAAAACAACATTCTCTCCTAAGCAATATGAATATATCGCCAACGCCGGCGCACGCTGGAACTTTAAAGTCGGCGCGACACGGAGCGGAAAGACTTATATAGATTTGGCGCATATAATACCGCGTGAGATACGCCGCCGACGCGGCCTTTCAGGCTTAAACTGCATTATCGGCGTAAGCCTTGGCACAGTGGAACGTAATATCCTTGCGCCGCTTAGAGAAATACACGGCGACGACCTTGTCAATAATGTGGATAACAGGAATATGTGTAATATGTTTGGCGAGAATGTGTATGTTATAGGCGCGCAGAATAAAGCGCAAACAGCAAAAATACGCGGAGCCAGCTTTAAGTATGTATACGGCGACGAAGTAACGGAGTGGAACGAAGGTTTCTTTGAGCTTCTCAAGTCAAGATTGGACAAACCGTACAGCCGCTTCGACGGCACATGCAACCCCGAAGGGCCGTACCACTGGCTAAAGAAGTTTATTGATAGCGAAAATATCTACGTGCAATATTATAAAATTGATGACAACCCTTATCTAACGCGCGAATTCATTGAATGTTTGAAGAACGAATACGCCGGAAGCGTTTATTATAACCGCTACATAGAGGGTGCATGGGTAACTGCTGAAGGCTTAGTTTATCCGCAATTTAACGAGGATTATATTATTGACGAGGCACCTGTGAATTATGAGCGATATGTCATATCTATAGACTACGGCATACAAAACGCGACAGCGATGCTTTTATACGGCCTAACAAACAATATATGGCATGTAATTAACGAATTTTACTACAGCGGCCGACAATCAGGTTTCGCTTATACTGACGAAGAGTATTATAATGAACTTTCAAAATTGGCGTCTGGCAAAAAGATTAGCAACGTGATTATAGACCCATCGGCATCGTCATTTATCCAATTGATTCGTAGGAAGGGCGAGTTTGCTGTGAAACGAGCGGACAACGACGTACTAAACGGCATACGCAACACCGCGTCGGCCTTTGGCGCGAAAAAGCTGAAAATCTACGCCGGATGCAAACACTTGATTAATGAGCTGGCAAACTATGCGTGGGATAAAACCGCAGATACGGAACGGCCATTGAAGAAAAACGACCACACGTGCGACGCACTTAGATACTTTATTAGGACGATGAAAATTTAGAAAGGAAATTCGTTGAGATGTTTACATATCAAGATTATTTATCTGTTGCCAGCACGGGTGGCGAGGCAAAACACAAATTTATTGCCGACGCTGTAGCTGCTTATAAAAACAGCGATATATACAGGCAAGCCATAACCGCGCGCGCGTACTATAATAGGCAAAACACGGAAATTCTGCGGCGCAGTGACGTACTTTTGTCTACAGGGGAGCGATCGCGCATTGGCAGGCGGTCTACACGCCCTGTAAACCGTAAATGTTCGGGCTTTTTCGCCAAAACTGTAAACCAACTTAGCATGTATTTACTGGGCAACGGCGTAACACTTCCCGAGAAAGCAAAGGCGACTTTGGGTGTGGGTTTTGATACGACCCTACAACGCATCGGACGGCAGGCCCTAATCGACGGTGTATGTTACGGCTATTATACGGGCGAATCGGTTATACCTTTCACGGCGACGGAATTTTTCGGCCTGCCGGATGAGCGCACGTCAGAGCTAATGCTTGGATTTCGCTTCTACAGGGTTGACGAAAGCAAACCATTGTACATTGAAATGTTTGAACGTGATGGTGTAACAGTGTATAAAATGGAAAACGAAGAGCGAAAATCAGAGAGCGGGCTTGTAGCCGTTAGTAAAAAAGAACCTTATTCCCATGCTGTGCTAGAAAACGCTAATGATGTAGAGTTGTATCGTATCAATTATAATACGCTGCCTATCGCTGTTTTTTGCGCAAATGATGAACAGGCCAGTTTACTCACATGCGGGTTAAAGCATGATATAGACTTGTTCGATAGGATCATGTCCGATTTTGGCGACAATTTGGATCGTGCCAACGACATTTACTATGTTGTACAGAATTACGGCGGCGCCAATCTCCAACAGCTTATTGACGAGATCGAAGAATACCGCGCAATCTACACCGATGGGAATGCCGGAGCGGAGATACACACAATCGAGGTTCCATACGCGGCGCGCAGCGAAGCTTTGCGATTATTAGAACGCCAAATGTACAAGGAAACGCAAACACTGGATACGGAAGAACTGAGCGGCGGCGGCTTAACGAACGTGGCGATTAAAGCCGCAATGACGGAACTTGATTTAAAAGCGGATCTGTTTGAGTGGCACGCCGAGGCGTTTGTCCTGTCGGTTCTTGCGCTTGCACAGCCAGACGCCTACATGGATAGTATTACATTTAAGCGAAGGTCGCTTGTGAACGACGCTGAAGTTATCGACAATATCTACAAAATGCGCGGAGATATTGATAGGCGCACAGCTTTACGGCTTAACCCGCTGATAAGCGAAAGCCAAATTGAAGAGATTATGGAAAAATTAAAGGAGGAAGCATGACGAGAGAAGTATACGATGAAATTAAGGAAATATTGATCGCTTATCTTGGCGACTGCAATTGCTATGACGAGGATGAACGCGTTCTGGAAGCCGCTAGTACGGCATTGGCGGACTATGTTGCCGAGGAATTGTCGCATAAACTTATTGATAATCAAAAGGCATATCCAACCGCAAATTATACAGAAGATACGGATTTAAGCGAATTACTGCCATCCGTTGACGAACTTGTATCCGCAACTATAATTAAGTTAAGGAACGATTGCCCCGAGGTTTTCGGCAAAGTCCTAATCAAGCACGCGGACGTGGCAAAGCGCCCTGTAAAAATACAAACAAACACAAACCCGTGGAAAAAGGATACATTTAGCTTAGAAGAACAAACACGCCTTTACAGGCAAGACATGTCGCTTGCGCGCGAAATGGCGGCTGCGGCTGGATACAGAATATAAAAAATGGAGGATTTTATGAGCAATAGAATTAATGATATTATTGAGCCGACGGTATTTGCGGCCTATGTACGTGAAAAGGTGTCGGAGCTTTCAGCTTTGGTTAAATCTGGCGCGGTTAAAAATTCCGACGCGCTTGTAAAACTTGCCAGCGGCGGCGGCCGCATCGTAAATATGCCGTTTTGGAACCGCGTTTCTGGCGACAGCGAGGTTTTGAGCCAGTTTGACGCCCTTAACCCTACACCCGTTACAGCCGAAAACGACAAGGCTGCCATACACTACCGCGGCAAGGCATGGAGCGCGCGCGAGCTAGGTTCGGCGATTGCCGGTGATTCCGCCGTATCCGCCGTTGCCGACATGGTTGCGGAATATTGGGTGCGCGAGGAGCAGAAGCTTCTCGTGGCGTCTCTTACGGGCGCGTTTTCATCTCCCGGTATGGAGGACCACGTATACGGCGCATCAAACCCGCGCCCCATAAGTGCC
>WQWB01000031.1 GCA_009785555.1 Defluviitaleaceae bacterium
ACGACTACAATACGATTGAGGAAAATCTTAAAACCGCATGCAGCCAAGCCCGCGCCGCCGGTGAGGTTGTGAACGAAAAAAGCCTGTTGGCGGGCGTACCTGTCGTTTTAGACGATGTAACCCCGCCGTGGACGTTGCATCCGGAATCCATTACTTTAGACGAAAAGATCAGAATCCTAACGAATTACCACAAATTGGTATTGTCCTACGAAAACATCCCCGCATCCGGCATCGTTTACCAAGAACGCTGCACGACACTTCTTTTTATTAACTCCGAAGGCACCTGCATTAAGCAAGAAAAATTGGATATCGCGGGTATGGTTTCCGCAAATGGGCGTAAAGGAGATACATCCGTGTCGCAAAGCGTAGGTTACGGCTCATCCATTGGATTTGACAAGGTGCTTTGCTTGGATGAAAAAATCAAGGAAATGTGTGAACGTACGCAAAAGCTGCTTGATGCTGAGCCTGTAAAAGCCGGCGTGTATACCGTTATCTGTGATCCGGCGCATACGGGGCTTTTCGTGCATGAGGCTTTCGGCCATCTAAGCGAGGCTGACGATTTGGCCAAAAACCCAGGCTGGCTGGAATCTATGAAACTTGGCCGCGTATTAGGCAAGCCTATCTTAAATATCTACGACAGCGGCGATTATATGACGAACCGCGGGGGATTAATCTACGATGACGAGGGTGTAAAGTGCCGCCGTGCGGACTTAATAAAAGAAGGTGTGCTGGTTGGCCGTTTACATAACCGCTGGTCTGCAGCTTATTTGGGTGAAGAGCCGACCGGCTCGGCGCGTGCGTTGACGTACGTTTTCCCTCCAATCACGCGTATGCGTAATACAAACATTTCGCCCGGCGAAAGCACATTTGAGGATATGCTTGAAGGCATAGAGCTAGGCGTATACGCAGTCGGCAGCGGCGGCGGGCAGACAAACGGCGAGCAATTCAACTTCGCAGCGGGTTATGGCCGTATGATCCGTAACGGTAAGTTAGCGGAACTTGTACGGGACGTAAAACTTATGGGTAACGTATTTACGACGCTTGAAAACATAGACATGGTAGGCAATGACCAGGAGGGCCGTAACGGCGCGGGTGGATGCGGCAAGGGTGCGCAGTCCCCATTGCCGACTAGCGGCATGTGCCCGCATATCCGTATCCAAAACGTAATTGTGGGAGGTGTTAAATAATGGCAAATTATACATACGAGATAACCACAGATAAAACGAAAAGCACTAACGTCATATTTGACGGCAATAGGTTTGAACGGATCGATTCCTCTGACCGTGTGAACCATTCCGTACGCGTACTTAAGGACGGCAAAATCGCCGTTGCATCGGGAAGTAAGCCAAACTCGGAAGCAGCCCTTATAGAGCAGGCCCTTGGTACGGTGCAATACGGCTCGCCTCACGATGTACCGTTCGTCGGCAGGGCTGATATTACGCCGCTTGCGCTTACGGATAGCCGCGCGATGTCATCCAAAGAGATGATCGAAGTGATGGGTGGCTTCGTAGCCGACCTGAGGAAACTTGATGACAAACTTGTCGTCGGCGCAAGCCTCAGTTCAAATATCATGGAAACGCATATGAAAACTAGTGACGGCTTTGACGCGGGATACAATAAAACCATGTGGCGCGCGGGCGCAAGCATAGAACTTATGATAAACGATGACCTCGTAGCTATCTGGGATGGCAAAGGCGCGATGGGACCGGACATTGATATCCCCAGCTTTACAGAAACCCTTGCACAAAAGCTGGAATACGCCAGGAATGTTGTGGATTTTAAGCCTGGTTCGTATCCCGTTATCTTCGTACCGGGTGAGGTTGGCTATATAACAAATCCGATTGTCGCTTGTTTAAACGGCCAAGCCGTGTACCGCAAAGTTTCCCCTTGGGGTGACAAGTTGGGGCAAAAATTGTTGGATGAGCGCGTAAACATTGTAGATGATGGTGCGATAAGCGCGTATCCATGCCGCCCGTTTGACGTGGAAGGCACGCCGACGCGCCGTAACGTTTTGGTTGAGAGCGGCATTATAAAGAACCTACTTACAAACCGCAAAGTTGGTGCGCAGCTTGGCATCGGCAGTAGCGGCAATGCAAGCGGGATGGGGATCAATACACATTTTCTGCACCTTAACGCGGGCAGCAAACCATTGGCAGAGCTTATCGCCGGGATAGATTACGGAATGATTATAGAGTCCAGCATGGGTGCGTGGAGCGGCAACCCGTACGGCGGCATCGTTTCCGGCACTATTGCCACGGCGTTTAAGATTGAAAAGGGCAAAATCACCGGCCGAGTGAAGAACTGCATGTTTACTGTCAACGCCTTTGATCATTTCAACAGGCATGTAGTTGATTTCTCTGTTGAACGTGAGACTTACGGCGGCACATGCTTCCCATATGTACTTCTTAATGATGTCGTGATATCGACGAAGTGATATAGTAATTTCTAATATAAAACACGCCGTTAGAGGGCGTTATTGCGGAAACAGAGGATGTAGGACTGCGGGCTTGATCCGCAGGACGTACATCCTCTATGTCCGTAATCTCTACGATAAAGGAGCTTGAGAATGTTAAACCTCAGCCATATCAACACTTTCCTGCTCGACATGGACGGCACAATCTACCTCGGAGATGCATTAGTAGAAGGCGCGGCGGACTTTTTAGCGCACATAAAAAGAGCAGGGAAGCGGTATATTTTCGTTACCAACAATTCATCAAAAAATAGGTTTGATTACGTAACAAAGTTAAGTAAATTAGGCATAAACATTTCGCCGGACGAAATCGTCACGTCCGGTGAGGCGTCGGCTGCTTTCTTGGCGCAAAAATATGCTGGTGGATCCGGCTTTATACTTGGTACGGCGTCGCTTATTTCGGAATTTAAAGATAGAAAAGTAACCCTCATATCGGATACTGACGATAAAGCGGATTTTGTATTGCTGGGGTTTGATATAACGATCACATATGATAAGATATGGAAGGCCTGCGATTATATCCGCATGGGCGTGCCGTTCTACGCAACCCATGGAGACCTCAATTGCCCGATGCCAAACAATGGGTTAATGCCGGATACAGGCGCAATGATAAAGATGTTCGAGGCGGCTACGGGCGTTTCGCCAAACATTATCGGCAAGCCGTACGCGCCGATTTTTTCATTCATCAAACAAAAATTTAACTTCACAAATGACACAGCGGCAATGATAGGTGACCGTACGGACACGGACGTGCTTTTAGGGCAAAACAACGATGTCATGTCAGTCCTTGTTCTCTCCGGCGCTACGGATATAGAAGCATATAAAAAATCCGGAATAAATGCAAACTTTGTTATTGATTCTGTTAAAGATATTATGGTATAATGATGTTGATAACGCTGGAGACTCAGTGTTATGATAATTTTATGAACGAAAGGGTGTTTAACATGACGTATGCAATCAAAACCGCTCAAACAACAATTTGGAGGGCGAATGTTTAATTGACCCTCCTAACAAAATCGGAGGAAATGAATGTTAGAAAATGATGTAAAATTTATCCTTTCCGCTATTGGAGATGAACCTAAGCGAGTATTGGAAGTCGGTTGCGGTGATGGGCGCATCCTCGTGCCGCTTGCGCAGGCCGGGCACGACGTTACGGGCTTTGATGTGAATAAAGAGGATTTGGACGGCATATTGTCTAAAGCCGAAAAGCTTAAAAACATCCGTTGGCACAGGGCGGACGCGGTGCATGATGATTGGGGCAGCGGCTTTGATGTAGTCGTGCTTGCCGGCAATATTCTATTCAATATAGAAGGTATAAAATCAGCGGAAGCATATAAACAAGCGCAGGAATTATTTATACAAAAAGCAGCTTCCGCACTTGTACCGGACGGTTATATTTATATTGATTACTTTCCCTTCGCGCCGAACGGGCGCACATTGCTCCGTTCCGGGCAGTCGTGTACTGATGAGAGTCGTATCTATGGACCGTGGGAATATACGAATAATGACTGTAGCGTAGAAACACATACTATCACGTCTGGATCGTTTGATGAGGAAACCGGTATTCTAAGGTTTAGAAGATTTATAGAACGAAGAATGCCCGACGGTGAAACCATTATGGAAGAGTCGGAACGGATAAAACATTATGCAACCCTTGAGCATCTGCATAAATGGCTATGTATAACCGGGTTCGTTATTGAGCTGGAGTATGAGGGTTTTGATGAGTCGCCGATTACTGAGAATTCAAACAGTGTGGTAGTTTATGCTAGGAAAAAGTAAAACTTACCAGTAACACAAAAAGCGGATACACATAAAAGTATCCGCTTTTCTAATGCCGTTATCCAATACATATATAACGGGGAATTAAAAATATTTTGATGGAATGTGTAGGAAGATGCCTGCTTTGTCGCTTTCTGAAAAACCAAGCTTTTTATAAAACCCCGTCTGTGTTTCCGTGCTTACTAGCCATTCAGATTTAGGATAGTGTTGTAGGCAACGTTTGACTAAGTTTTTACCGATACCTTTGCCTTGATACTCCGGGTCTACGGCCACGTCGTGGATGACCGAGCGTACGATTTTATCACTCAACACACGGGCACAACCGACAAGCCTTTCCCCCGCCCACGCGGATATAACCAATGTGGAATTAATGAACGGGTTATTAAACCGGTCGGCATGCGAAAAATCGTCCTCCGGACACCAGCCGAGTTTGACGAATAAGTAACGAAGTTGGGTGTTAGGCAGGTCTTTCCTTATATCGTTATATGTTATGATGACTTTGTCTGGGTCAATGCTTGCTTTGAATAAAGTGTCAATTGTCACACCAAAATATTCCGCTATTGTTGGGATAAGCTGCAAATCCGGTGCTGTTACGCCGTTTTCCCACTTACTTACGGATTGGTGGGTTATACCAAGATGCACCGCCAATTCTTCCTGTGTAACGCCTTTTTTCATACGCAGATATCTAATGTTTTCGCCGATAATAACCATGCAGCCTCCAAATGTTTTAATATATGTATCATATCAAAATCCGGCGGAATTATCAATAACGCGAAAAGATACAAACGCTAACGCGGCAAGTGCATTTAATGTTTCGCAAAGTATTCCTCCGCGAGGTAATCGAGATGTATACAATCATATCTTTCTTCGCCGCGGATCATGCTTTCACGCCAAACGCCTTGCCGCTTGAAGCCGACCTTTTCGTAGCATGCGATGGCGCGCGGGTTATAGTCGTATACGTTGAGGCTTATGTTGTTGTATCCGCGCACGGTAAACCCGAAATGTAGCAGCACATGCAACGCGTCGGTGCCGTAGCCGTTTGACCAATACTCCTTTGCTCCTATGCCAATGCCTATTTTTGCATAGCGGTTGGCCAAATCGTCAATGTTGAAGCCGCATGTGCCTATGATCTTATCCGTTTCCTTGTCAATGATAGCGAACTGGTTTTTATTTTTGGAACGGCTTTCCGCACCGGACGAATCCGTTTGGGGCGGTTGGCTGTCATCGCCTCCGCCGTATAGAAACTTCAATTCATAATCCGCGCCCCATTTCGCCAATATTTCCCAATCTTCATGCGAAACTGGTGATAGATAAACTTTTTCACCTACAAGTTTTTTATAATTCATTTGCCAATCCCTACTCCTCTTTGTTTTGCATAGCAAAATATTCTGACGCAAGCATGTCAAGGTGTATTTCGTCATACCGCTCGCGCCCGCGGATCAGGCGCTGTCTGTATACAACGCACCGCTTGAAGCCGGCCGCCTCGTAGCAGGCTAAGGCGCGCGTATCATGGGAAAAAACACTGACATCGACGACATTCTCGTTGCGGACGTTAAAGCAGAAGTGTTTAAGAAACTCCAAAGCCTCTAAATCATAGCCTTTATGCCAATAGTTTTTATCGCCAAGCATTATAGAACAACCCCGGCTGTTTCCGATAAGTTTATCCGTAGCCGCGTCAAAAATGGCGAAGGCTTCACCGCTCTTAATCATCTCCGTAACCTCATCTTGAATCGTGAGCAGTGACTTCATTTCGCGGAAATCACGTAAAAATACGGCAACGTCCGGATCGTTGTGCCACTTCGTTATTTCCTCCGCATCCCTCAGTTCAAGCGCAGTCAAATAAACTTTTTCGCCAACATAACGTTTATATCTTTCCATAACACACCTTCTAGTCTATAGAATCTGCTTTATCAATCTCTGTATAGCGGCATGCTCATACACCTTGGGCCGCCGCGTCCACGGCTTAGCTCGGAGGAGGGAATCTCAATCACAGTTATGCCTTCCTCGCGCAGGCGGCGGTTTGTAATACCGTTGCGGTTATAGCAGATAACGACACCAGGTGCGACTGCGAGGGTGTTTGCCGCGTCGTTCCATTGTTCGCGCGCACTTGATACCGAGTCAAGGCCGCCGCAGTTGATGAGCTTAACCTTTGGTAACCCTAAATATTTAGCCAGAACTTCGTCAAGCGGCGCAGTGTATGCGTCAATTGTAAATTCGCCGGTTGCGCGGGTTTTGTTAAGCGCACAGACGTGCATGTCTTTTTGTATTCCTGCGTAGATCGTGAACTTATCATGGTCAACCTGGGTGAAGACTGTGTCTAAGTGCATGTACGCCCGTACACGTGGGATTTCGAAGACAAGCACCGTTTCCGCCGTGCTTTCCGGGTCGGCAAATAGGTTTTTGGCGAAAAGCTCTATCGCCTTTGCAGACGTACGCAATGAATGGCCGACTGCGACAACTTTTGAGCTTAGATTAAGGATATCTCCGCCTTCGATGGAAAATGGCCAGCGGCTTTTGTAATAAAACTTCATTTTGTCGGCGAAGTCTGGATGGTGATCGAAGATAAACTTTGAAAAGATCGTCTCGCGGTGACGGATAGGCCTGTTCATCTTCGAATGTACGACGCCGCCGCCAACGGAGGCAAATGGGTCACGCGTGAAGTACAGGTTTGGCATGGGCGGTAAGATATATTCGCTATCCTCGCCAAGGAGACGGCTCAGCTCGTCTTTGTCTGCGCCGAAATCCGACACGGAAAAACCGGAGATAGCCTGTGCGACCAGCTCCGGTTCAGATTTAGATATCAAATATTCACGCAGACCATGGTTTTCTGCATAAAATTGAGCTACGCCACCGGCTTGCTCGATAAGTTCGTTTGCAAAGGCGGTTTTAGAGGGGGAATATGCCTTTATCGCTTCCGCCGCTAAGTCGGTTAGATAAACGACCTCTACACCTTGGTCGCGCAAAGCCTCAGCAAAAGTATCATGTTCCTGCCTTGCAACCTCAAGGTAGGGTATGTCGTCAAACAACAAGTCCTCAAGGGAGTTGGGGGAGAGTTGCTCAAGTTCCGTGCCGGGTCTGTGTAGGAGCACTTTCTTCAGCTTACCGATTTCGTTGTATACATTTATTTTCGCACCCATAAAATTACCTCCGGAAAGCTATTATGCCCTTGAAATTAATCTTCCATGTATTCCATGTAGTAGGCAATAATATTGTCCAGTTCGCCGGAGGAAATTAAATCGGCAAGCACCCTGTTGATGGCTTCAAGCAGCTCCGCGTCGCCTTGGCGTACTGCGATTGCGTAATATTCATTGCCAAACGCTTCCTCGTCGGTTACGACGCGAAGGTCAGGGTTGAGGTTTGCCATTGCGCGTGCCGTTGTGTAGTCAATAACTATAGCTTCAACGCTGCCTTGACGTAACGCGGCCACCGCAACGCCTGGGCTTGGGTATGCTATAAGCGTACCTGGGTTAAGCTCATCTTGGGTAAAGGCGTAACCCGTGTAGCCGGCTATGGCGGCGACGGTGCGCCCTTCAATGTCTGCAGCGCTGTCAATCGTTGTGTTACCGGCCAAAACTAGGATAGCCTGCATGGCTTGGAAATACATATCGGAAAAGTCGATGACTTCGCGCCTTTCTTCACCGCGTGGCCCGCTTGCCGTCATCCCGGCGGCAACAAAATCTACCGAGCCGTTGATTAGGGAGGGGATAAGCGCGGTAAAGTCCATATCCCTAATTTCCAGTTCCTTACCCAAATAATCGGCGACGGCACGCGCTATGGCAATGTCGATGCCAACGATTTCACCGCCGGATATAAACTCAAACGGCGGGAACTCTGCGTTTGTGCCAAGCACGATAACTTGGGGTGCCTCATCTTCCCCATCGTTGTTTCTACAGGACGCAAAGCCTGCAAGTGTCGCTGCCAATACAAGTATGGCAAGTGTTGAAGCTAATACCTTTTTCTTCATCATGTTGAATCTCCTTTATATTTTTTATGTATCTTCGTGTTTTTTGGTTAAGTTATTATAACACCTTAGACAAAAACGACCTTGTACGTTCCTGTATTGGGTTTGTAAATATTTGTTCAGGCGCACCACGTTCAACAATATGCCCTTCATCCATAAAAAGTACGCGGTTTGCCACATCCCGGGCAAAGTCCATCTCATGGGTGACGAGAACCATGGTCATGCCTTCGCCGGCTAGGTCGCGCATAACCTGCAGTACTTCGCGCACCATTTCCGGATCAAGCGCACTGGTAGGTTCGTCAAACAGCATGATCTTTGGCTCCATAGCCAACGCGCGGGCAATTGCGACGCGCTGTTTCTGCCCGCCACTGAGCTGGGCTGGGTAGCTGTCGGCCTTGTCCGTAAGGCCGACTTTATCAAGGAGTGCCAATGCGCGTTCGTTTATTTCTTCTTTAAAGTGCTTGCGGGATAGTTGGGCCGTGGATTCGCGCCTGTCGCGTGTTAGGTAAGGCGAAAGGGTGATATTCTTCATTACGGACAAATGCGGAAAAAGGTTAAAATGCTGGAAAACCATGCCCATCTTACGGCGGATAGCATCAACTTTAGCCTGTGGGCGCGTTATCTCAAGCCCATCAATAAAAATCGTGCCATCCGTGGGTATCTCAAGTAAATTAAGGCACCGTAAAAATGTACTTTTACCTGACCCGCTAGGGCCGATAACCGCAACCTTTTCACCCTGCATAACAGTTTCATCTATACCCTTTAAAACATGTAACTTACCGAAATATTTATGCAAACCGCTTACTTGTATAATTGCGGAGTCAGTATATGTCATCTCGTATCCACCCTCCTCAACCTTTTTTCCAATATTTTAAAGATAATGGATAGAAACTTTATAATGATATAATACATAACCGTCGCGCCGAGGAAAGGCATCATCGGATTGAATATGCGCGAATTGACGACCTGCGCCGCGCGTATAATGTCCGGAACGCCTATAACGAAGGCTATGGCCGTTTCCTTTATCAAGACTATGTACTCGTTCGCGATCGTAGGTAAAACGTTTTTAATTGCTTGCGGCAAGACGATGCGCCACATCGTTGTAAACCGCGTCATACCCAATGAACGGCCTGCTTCAGCCTGCCCTTTATCTACAGATAAAATGCCGGCACGAAAAATTTCCGAAAGGTACGCACCGCTGTTTACGCCAAATGCAATACCAGCAACCAGCAAAGGCTGTAAGTTTATGGGAAGCGGCCCAATGATAACAAAGTACCACAACATAACTTGAACGATAAGTGGGGTGCCGCGGATAATATCTAGGTAGATACCGGCGAATATGTTGCCGGTTTTTATAAGGATTTTTATTGGTAAAACTGTGTGCTTGTTGCTTTTGCAAAGAGATAGGAAAGTAATGAATAAGCCTATTAGCGTACCAAACAGCAAAGCCATTGCCGAAAGCCGTATAGTTACCCACATACCGGAGAAAAATAATTGGTACCTATCGTCGCGAATAAACGCTCTGTAAAACTCAAAACCAGAATCGGTCTCTAAAAAATTTTGCCATAGGTTATTAAAAAATTCAGACAAGAAATCACCGCCTCACTAACCGGGTATTATATCACAGGTAAATTGGAATTGCAAGCAAAATTTTCTATATTATTTACGGGTAATTATTAAGATTATTGGTTTTCTGATAAATTACGCAACGCATAACCGGCATTCCGCTTTAAAATGCGGAGGCCACGCCAAAAAATGGCAGTGGACTTAAATTTATCGTTAAACCCCGATTTTGTTAGGCTGTTTATATCCGATAATATTGGCATGATGTAGTCAATATCATAGATTTCACCGACATAAGTGTCTAAATTCATCGGGCAGGCGCGTTGGCAGATGTCGCATCCGTAGAGGCTTGTGCCGATCAACCGTTGCTCCTCATCCGTTAATTCCTCTTTTTTCTGCGTTAAATACGAAATACATTTCGTATAGTCCGCGCCGCTTTCGGACAGCGCGTCGGCCGGGCAGGCACGGATGCAGGCGTTGCAGTCGCCGCAACTATCATAATTGTCTTGGCAATCATTCAAATCTTCGGCCTCAAAATCAGTCAGCATATATCCAATGTTAAAAAATGAACCGAATTTATGTGATATGCACAAATTATGTTTGCCGACATACCCCAGCCCGGCGCGCACGGCAAGCGTCCGCTCGCACAACGGGCCGGTATCTACGGATATGAAGGAGTTAAAAATAAAGCCTTCTTCAATGAGGTTATTTTCTAAGCTCAACAAAACATTACGTAAGATTATATGATAATCCAAACCCACCGCACCAACGGAGAAACGCCCGCGCGTTTTATCATCGGTATCGAAGTTAAGTTGCCGGTTATACCCCATGCCAATTACGATGGCGGATTTTGCTGTTGGTAGAAGAGTTTGCGGGTTGCGTCTTTGTTCATGCGTGTACGGAAAAAACGGTATGTTTACAGGCGCGGGGGCTGGTAAATTCTCTACCGCGCACATACCGATAATTATGCCGTTTTCTTCTCCGAATTTTAATAAAGTTTGCTTTAGATTCATAGCTATCCCCAAAACACTTAAAACATATTTGCTTAAAGCAATCCCAAACACAGTATATATCATTTTTAAGTTGGTTTCAATATTTAAATTTTTTAACCCCTGGTTTAATATTTCAACATGATTTTGACATATCCGTTATTGCTTTCGTTAACGGGTTTTTATATACTATAATTACAACCGGTTGAAAATTATGGAGGAATATCATGGAATTAAGTATTTGTAATAACTTAAAAGAAAGACGCAAACTGAAAGGTAATACGCAGGAAGAGTTGGCGGCATTTCTTTCCGTCAGCATAACCGCGGTGAGCAAATGGGAAAGAGGCGAATGTTACCCGGACATCGAACATCTGCCACGCATCGCAACGTTTTATGATGTAACTGTAGATACGCTTCTTGGTGTAGATGAAGCGAGAAAACAAGCAAGGATAGATGAGTATCTTAAAAAGTCATTTCACTATACGAATATTGGCGACGGCGTGAAAAACTTGGAGCTGTGGCGCGAAGCGGAATGTGAGTTTCCTAACGATTGGAGCGTGCTAAACAATTTAGTATTTGCACTGTCTTACGGCATAACGTATGGAAACTCGAAAGAACGGCATTTGGAAATTATTTCAATTTGTAAACGCATCCTTGACAAATGCACGATCGACACTTACAGAAACCGTGCAATTTGGCATTTATGCATGGCTAACAACGGTCTCGGCAATACTGAGAAAGCCAAAGAATACGCAAATAAAGCCCCAAGCATTTATGATGCGCAAGAAAACATGATGACACGCATACTAAGGGGTGATGAATTACTTGAATTTTCACAAGTTTATATCATACAATTAGCAGAAATGCTCGCTCAAGAAATGAAAATACAAGCGATATCATGTATAAAAAATTATTCAGAAAAGAAACAAATTTTCCATACCGCAATAAAAATATTTGAATTGATATTTGATAAAGGAGATTACGGATTCTATGTTTGCCGTTTGGCTGAATTATATTCGCGTCTTGCCGAGATATCCGCAAAAGAAGAAGACGCTGAAGAAACACTGATTTATCTAGATGAAGCAACGAAATATACGATTCTATCCGACACGCAAGAAAACATTAATCACAGATCTTTACTTGTAAATCGGCAAGTATATGAACGCGAAGGAACAACAAGAAGTTTAATGGAAAATGATTCGCATGTTATGCTGGAAGAGCTGGCCGACTCACGCTATAACTTCGTCCGTAATGACCATCGCTTCTGTGCTGTTGTGGAAGCGTTACAAAAAGTCGCCGCAGGAAGCGTTGCTCCCAACGCTTCTTAGTAACTGTGAAATTAAACCTATAGCTCAAAAATTCAACTACAATTCAATGTTTCCGTCATTGTTTTCGACCGGCATTTATTGTACAATAAGGCTAAAGCCGGCTCTTAGTTTAAAGTATTTGAACGATGAAGCTTATTTTGACTTCATTCGCGACGACGCACGCTTTCAAAGTATTAAAGAAAAGTTAAAAGGAGTCGCCAGGTACACAAAATAATCAAATCCCTCTCTTCAGAGGGGTTCAATTGCCACCCGGTAGGGATACGCAACATATCGCGTTGCAGACATTCTTGCCGCTAAAGCCATCGTTTTCTCACAGATACGATGGCTTTTTATATTCCCACCTATTTACAAACTCGGCCAAATGGTGTATAATGAAAAAGTAAAAAATAGTTTCATCAGAAAGAGGAATAAATATATGGTTACGATGGAAAAAATTACGGCCTTGGCAAAAAGCCGCGGCTTTGTGTACCCGGGCAGCGATATTTACGGCGGCCTTGCCAATGCATGGGATTACGGCCCGTTGGGAGTGGAGCTTAAAAATAACATAAAAAAAGCCTGGTGGAAGAAATTTGTGCAGGAAAACGAATACAACGTTGGCGTTGACGCGGCGATTTTTATGAATCCGCAGGTATGGCAGGCTAGCGGCCATTTAGCCGGCTTTAACGATCCTCTGATGGATTGCCGCAAGTGCAAGGAGCGTTTCCGCGCGGACAATATTATTGAGGACTATGCGAGAGGAAAGAACGTTGAGATAATCGTAGCCGGTATGGATAACGCTGCCATGAAGGCTTGTATTGATGAACATAAAATTCCCTGCCCATCCTGCGGTGCCTTTGATTTTACGGATATACGCCAGTTTAATATGATGTTCAAAACCTTCCAAGGTGTGACGGAGGAGGGCGCGAACGCGATCTACCTTCGCCCGGAGACGGCGCAAGGTATCTTCGTAAACTTTCTAAATGTACAGCGCACGTCGCGGATGAAAATACCGTTCGGCATTGCGCAGATAGGTAAATCCTTCCGCAACGAGATTACTCCGGGCAATTTTATCTTCCGCACGCGGGAGTTTGAACAGATGGAGTTGCAGTTCTTTTTTGAACCGGGCGATAACGCTAAGTGGTTTTCCTATTGGAAAAACTTTTGCGAAAATTGGCTGAAAGGTCTTGGGATTAAAGATAAAAACCTACGTATCCGCGACCATTCGGCGGATGAGCTGAGCCATTACTCTACTGCTACGAGTGATTTTGAAGTCATGTTCCCATTCGGTTGGGGTGAGCTATGGGGCATCGCCGACCGCGGCAACTTCGATCTCACCGCACACACTAACCATAGCAATGAAAAGTTGGATTACTTTGATCAAGAAAAAAATGAAAGATATATCCCGCACGTGATAGAACCGTCGTTGGGTGTGGAGCGCTTGTTACTTGCGCTGCTTTGCAACGCTTATGATGAAGAAGACCTCGCCAAAGACGGCGAAAAGGCCGATGTACGTACGGTTCTACGCCTGCACCATACACTCGCGCCGTTTAAAGCCGCAATACTACCGCTTAACAAAAATAAGCTAGGCGATAAAGCAATGGAGATTTACAGGAATCTGTCAAAAGAATGGAACTGTGACTACGATGACGCTTCCTCGATCGGCAAGCGTTACCGCCGCCAGGATGAAATCGGTACGCCGTTCTGCATTACGGTAGATTTCCAAACCGTTGGTGAAGAAGGCGTACCAGGCGACGACTGCGTAACTATCCGCCACCGCGACAGCATGGAGCAGGAGCGCGTTGCAATACAGGAGCTTAGAGCTTGGCTTGCGGAAAGGTTAGTGTATTAATACCGCAGAATCGGCTGCGGTGCATATTTACACTCAAACTTGGCGTGGCACAAAAAATTGTGGGGATGGAATTTTTGTGATTTATAACATAATAAGAGGCGTAAACAGATATTCCGTACGCCTTTGGTATGTTTGTGTTAAGGATATAAACATTGTGAAACAGCGCGTACGCGAATTTATTGTGCGCGGCAGTCACGGTATATCCGACGATGAAATCAAACACAGACACGTTAAAAAGTTAATACCAATGTGATTTGACTTAATAGGCGTCAATTATTAGGAGGTTTATAGTGGCGGAAAATAACATAACACAATCATATGAAAATTGGAACGAAAACGTCGTAAATAAAACACTGTCGCGTTTTCCGGAGCAGAAAGCGGATTATACGTTGGATTCGGGCATGGAGCTTAAACGACTGTACACGCCGTTGGATGCGGATTTAGATTATGAAACGGATTTGGGGTTTCCCGGCCAATATCCATTCACCCGCGGCGTTCAGCCAACGATGTACCGCGGCCGGCATTGGACAATGCGTATGTATGCCGGTTTTGCCACGGCGGAGGAATCAAACAAGCGCTACAGATACCTGCTTGAGCAGGGAACGAGCGGCCTCTCCGTCGCCTTTGATCTACCGACGCAGATGGGGTACGACAGCGACGACGCTATCAGCATGGGTGAAGTCGGTAAAGTTGGCGTTGCTATCGACTCCTTAGCGGACATGGAGATCCTTTTTGACGGCATTCCGCTGGACAAAGTCTCAACGTCGATGACTATAAACGCACCAGCCGCCATCCTCCTAGCCATGTACATCGCGGTGGCAGAAAAGCAGGGCGTTACGCCAGATAAACTAAACGGCACGATCCAAAACGATATCTTAAAGGAGTATGTGGCGCGCGGTACATATATTTTTCCGGTAAAGCCGTCCATGCGCCTTATTACCAATATTTTTGAATACTGCTCGAAGGAAGTGCCTAAGTGGAACACGATTTCGATTTCCGGCTACCACATCCGCGAAGCTGGCGCAACGGCTGTACAGGAAGTAGCCTTTACGCTGGCGGACGGTATCGCATATGTACAAGCCGCAATTGATGCCGGGCAGAATGTTGATGATTTTGCCCCGCGCCTATCATTTTTCTTCAATGCTCATAATAATTTATTGGAAGAGGTTGCAAAATACCGCGCCGCTCGCAGATTGTGGGCAAAAATAATGAAAGAGCGTTTCGGTGCAAAAGACCCAAAATCATGGCAACTTAAGTTCCATACGCAAACCGCCGGATGCACTCTTACTGCGCAACAGCCGGACAATAACATTGTGCGCGTAGCCATCCAAACGCTGGCTGCCGTACTTGGCGGCACCCAATCCCTCCATACAAACAGCCGTGATGAGGCATTAGCCCTTCCTACGGAGGAAAGCGTGATGATCGCCCTGCGCACACAGCAAATCGTTGCCAACGAAAGTGGTGTGGCCGACACGATCGATCCTCTTGCTGGCTCATACGTGGTAGAATCCCTAACTAATTCCATCGAAGTTGAAGCTACGGCGCTAATCAAAAAGATTGACGACCTAGGCGGCGCGCCGTCAGCCATTGAAAAGGGCTTTATCCAGCAGGAGATTATGGATGCGGCATACAAATACCAGAAGGATATCGAGGATGGGTCAAAGGTTATCGTTGGTCTCAACAAATACCAGGTTAAGGAAGCTCCGCCAAAAGGCCTGCTCCGCGTTGACCCAGTCGTAGAAGAAATGCAGAAATCCAAAATCTCTGAACTGAAGGCAAAACGCGATAATTCCGCCGTGGCCGACGCGCTTGCGCGATTACGCGAAGTTTGTCTCTCAAGTGGTAATGTAATGCCGCAAATTCTCGCCGCCGTACGTGTTTACGCCACGCTTGGTGAGATATGCGGAGTGATGCGTGAGGTTTTTGGGGAGTATAGGTAGTGTTGATACCGTAGGGAACGCATTTTTGCGTTCCGATGATGCAGATAATTTATTAGGGTAGGAAGTGAAATGATGATTATGTATGAAATACCTTGCCATATAGAACCTAAACAAGTATCTGATTTAAGAAAGTCTGTAGGCTGGAACGGAAGGCTAGATTGTCATGAGAAAACATTACAAAATTCATATTTTTATATATGTTGCTTTAATGACAAAGAATTAATAGGCTTTTTAGATGTTGTGAGCAATGGTATAACAGATTCATATATTCAGGATGTTGTCGTGAAACCAAAATATCAGGGACGAGGAATAGCAAC
>WQWB01000032.1 GCA_009785555.1 Defluviitaleaceae bacterium
CCTATGGGAGGAGTTCGACGCGATGGATACGCCGGACGCAATATATGCGTCGGCCGTTGATAGGTTTCAATCCTTCTATTTAATCCACAAATCCGGCACGGGCAGCGCGTGGGTAAAGTTTAAGGCAACGGCGGAACGCGCAAGATCGCGGATGTTGCCTGCCAAAACTGCCATCCCCGCTTTATGGCAGTGGATAGAGGATGCGATTGAGGAAAATATAGCAAAAGGGTTTTTAATTAGATAATTTAGAGGATACAAGTTTATGTCTACTGCACAACACATGCTGTCTGAAGAAATAAAGTTTTTACGATATTGAAAAATAGATAACCGCGGAGATATTTATTAGTTTTTAATTAGGAGGGTTTTATGAACATTACAAAAGTGGATCACATCGGTATCGCTGTCACAAATTTGGACGATACGATTAAATTTTACGAAGAAACGCTCGGCATCGCGTGCCACGGCGTAGAGACGGTGGACGAACAGAAAGTTAAGGTCGCCTTCTTCCCCGTGGGTGATACGGAGATGGAGTTTTTAGAGTCTACGAGCGAGGACGGCCCGATCGCCAAGTTTATCGAAAACAATAAAGGCCGCGGCGGTATACAGCATATCGCGCTTCGCGTACCTAATATTGTGAAGGCAATCGCCGAGATGAAAGCTAAAGGCGTCACTATGATCGACGAAACACCGCGATACGGCGCAGGCGGCGCGAAGATCGCGTTTTGCCACCCTAAATCAACCGGCGGTATCCTTTTGGAACTGTGCGAAAGAGAGTAGGTTATGCTCACAATTGCGAGGAGAAAGCGCTTTATAATATTTTTGCTGGTTTTTATTGTGCTTGCGGGAACGGCAGGGGTTTTATTTAATTATTTAAGGTCGTCCCAGTCCGTAACGGCCGTTATTTTTCGCCGGAATATGCGTAGGGTTACCACATCCCCATTTCTTCCAAGGCGGCCAAACGTTCGATATGGCCTTTACATTGTTAGCGAACGATTATATGTAAACAATATATTGTCAGAAGGTACAAGGTTAAGGAGTTTTGCCGACAACAAGAGAGTGATTGAATCGGCAACCTTTACGCGTTTAATCGATTATGCGAATGGGTTTATGTTGGACTTGCCCGTCGGCACTGTTTTCGACTTTTCAAAAAGCCCAAATTTCGTAACGGCGGAAGGTGACAGTTTTTCTGCCGTTATATCAAGGGAGTGGTCGGCGGAAACATTCGTCTGCGGTTATATTGCTTATTACTTTAACCGTTTTTTGCTTGATGAAAGGTTTTTAGAATATAACGGCATCAGACTGCTTGAAAATTATGTAAGTGAGTATCGTGAAAGGATTACAGTTGTTATTACTGATTGGCCTAAGCATTTATATAACAGCTATACATATTTTTATTTCAAAACAGGCACCCGCATATTTTACCGCGTTATGGTTAGATATAGATATGACGAAGCGCGGATGCAAGATGTTTTGGCGCAGATAGAGGACAGTTTTGAATTTTTCAGGCCAATGGGGCGCGCCGTTTATGATGTTAGCTGGTACCCGGTTTTACCCGGCAACTGGACACCGGAAACAGTTTCTCTCTATAATAAGTTTCTAGATCCGAATGCTTTTATGTGGGGTATCTTTGTAAGTAGAGTTACGACGGAAGGTATAGCCTATGAAATACCTGAGATGGAGAGATTTCTTGGACAGCCTTTTGACATTGTTTTAGCGTATGTCCATTTGGATGAAGAGTTTCCTACGGATTTCATGGAAAGGTGCTATAACGAAGGGCGCATAACTTTGCTTACGTACCAGTTTACGGAGACTAATAACCACAGGCTGTACGGAACGTCGCCCATAATAAGCCTTATCCGCGAGGGTGACGATGTGCGTATCCGCGACTTTGCGCGGGCAGCGGCGGATTTTGGCCGTCCGTTTTTATTCCGGCTCAATAATGAAATGAACTCTGATTGGGTCAGTTACGGCGGCGTAAATAACCTGCTTGATCCCGGGTTGTTTATCGAGGCCTGGAGGATGGTTTATCGGATATTTTACGAAGAGGGGGTTACTAATGCCATATGGGTGTGGAACCCACAAGACAAAGATGCGCCCCCAAATAATTGGAATAGTTTCGTAGCTTATTATCCAGGTAATGAATATGTTCATATACTGGGAGTTACGGGTTATAATACGGGTACGTTTTACGCTGATATTTTCGGAGAGGTTTGGCGGGAATTTCGTCAGATATATGATTTTATAGCATATATATATGACGGGCTGTTTGATAGTTTCCCTTGGATCATTACCGAATTTGCATCAAGCTCTATTGGTGGAGATAAAGTGAGGTGGATTGACAATATGTTCAGGGATTTACATAGATACCCACAAATCCGCGCCGCCGTGTGGTTTAGTTATGCAGACTGGGATTTCCGCCTGCCGTACGGCGAGGTTGCCGCACGCCCTTATTGGCTGGACGAAACCGAAGAAACGCTTGAAGCATTTAGGCGTGGTTTAATGCAAATGAGAAGATAGGAAAAATTTTGAAATCATGAGCACTAAGAAAGGAAATTAGATATGGATAAATTAGAACTGCTACGCTCTAAGCGCGAAAGGATCGAGGAAGGCGGAGGCGCAAAGCGGATTGCCGCCCAGCATGAGGCCGGCAAGTTGACGGCGCGGGAAAGGCTGCAGCTTTTGTTTGATGAAGCGAGTTTCGTGGAGCTAGACGCTTTCGTCAAGCATCGCGGTACATACTTTGGTATGGAAAAAACCGATGCACCTTCCGACGGCGTCGTTACTGGTTACGGCAAAGTAAACGGCCGCCTCGTTTATGCCTATGCGCAGGATTTTACCGTTATAGGCGGCTCGCTTGGCGAAATGCACGCAAACAAGATCGTAAAGGTGATGGAGCTTGCCGGCAAGATGGGTGCTCCCTTTGTGGGTATGAACGACAGCGGCGGTGCGCGCATCCAGGAGGGTGTTGACGCGCTGTCAGGCTTTGGTAAGATATTTTACGCAAATACGCGCATGTCCGGCGTTATCCCACAGATCTCCGTAATTATGGGTCCGTGCGCGGGCGGCGCGGTGTATTCACCCGCTCTTACAGATTTTATCTTTATGGTGGACAAAACGGGCAACATGTACATAACGGGTCCACAGGTTATAAAAACGGTTACGGGCGAAGAAGTTAGTATGGAGACCCTTGGTGGCGCGATGACGCACAATGCTGTAAGCGGCGTTGCGCAGTTTGTCTCGCCGAATGATACTGCCTGCATTGCCGATGTAAGAAGGCTTTTAGACTTTTTGCCGTCCAATAATATGGAGAACCCACCAGCATTTGAAGCGGCGGACGATATGAACCGCCTCGCGGATTTAAACGACATTATCCCACAGGAATCCAATAAGGCCTATGACATGAAAGAAATTATAAAACGCTTAGCGGATGACGGCGACATGATGGAAGTCGCGCCGCATTTTGCGATGAACATAATTACGTGCTTTATACGTCTAAACGGTAAACCAGTTGGCGTTATTGCCAACCAGCCCAGAGTTATGGCTGGCTGTTTGGATATAAACTGTTCGGACAAGGCTGCCAGGTTTATTCGTACCTGCGACTGCTTTAACATCCCAATTCTTAACCTAGTGGACGTACCCGGCTTTTTGCCAGGCACGGCGCAAGAACATGGCGGCATTATCCGCCACGGCGCAAAGATGCTGTTTGCATATTGTGAAGCAACGGTGCCAAAAGTTACACTTATTACGCGCAAAGCGTACGGCGGCGCATATTTGGCGATGTGTTCCAAGGATTTGGGTGCGGATTTGGTATTTGCATGGCCCTCAGCCGAAATCGCCGTTATGGGGCCCGAAGGCGCGGCGAATATTGTTTTTAAAAACGAGATAAAGAACTCCGAAGACCCAATCGCCACACGCAAGGAAATGATAGATAATTATACGAATGAGTTTGCCACGCCGTACAAAGCGGCGGAGCGTGGCTTTGTGGACGATGTTATCGAACCTGCACATTCGCGCCTGCGTTTGATAGACGCGTTTGACATGTTGGCCACAAAACGCGACAAGCTACCGGCCAAAAAGCATGGTAACATACCCCTTTAAGGAGAATCGCCGATGTTTAATAAGAAGAAAAAAAAGGATGTAACTTCCGAGGCAGCCATTGTGGTTAACCATGCTCCTCCAGCCGCCGAACCTGATTTAACTGAAGAAATCGCCGCTATTATCGCCGCCATATCCGCCGCGTCGGGTGTTGCGGCCAGCCGCTTAGTTGTGCGGAGCTTCATGAGGATCCCAGAAACATGCACGAATTGGAACAGGCCGGCCTTATCGGCTGAATAATAAAGGAAATTGCTATGAACGATCTTTTATTCGGCATTTGGCGTTTGTTTACAACTCCTGTGTTTGGGGCTTTGTTTGCATTGGTATACGCCCTGATAATTCCGTACCTTCCGTTTTATATCAGCGCAATAATAATAGAACAGGTAAACCGAGATAACACCCCCATGCGAAGGCGAATTAAAATCATAAGGATTGCATGGTACATATCTTCTATCCCTGCTTTTATGTCGCTATTTATATTTACGTTCAGTCCGGGGTATTTGTTTTGGCTTGATTCAATCATTTTAGACTTTAACCCTGTATTAATTTTGGTTTATGCGTTGATAACGTGTGGATTGGGGGTTATCTCTTGGGCTGTAGCAAAGAGATTCATTAAATCCTGTAAAATTCTACCGATGGACCTTTGCGGTAAATGGAACGTTGTTGAAAATTTTCGTGCAACAGGAGAATCAATTATATTTACGGCATCAAAGAACGATTATAACTGCGGTATGTTTACACGTATAACGCGGGATGGAGAAGAAACAAGCGGAAATTATACGGTTGAAGTAAGAAAAGACGTTTTCAGTTTCTCTTATAGCTATAAAATTATGCTTGGGTGCGAAGATTTCCTTATCGACTTTATGAAACCGCACGAATTCGGCGCGATTGTAGGAAACGGTAAGCCGCGTGTTGCTTACCGCGCAGAGGACGCGCCATTAACAAAGTATGAAAAACATATAAAAAAATCCGGAGGGACTATATGATAAAAAAGTACAATGTAACAGTAAACGGCAATTCCTATCAAGTTGAGGTTGAAGAAATTAAAGAAGCCGGCGTAGTTTCCGTTGCGCAACCTGCGCAAAAAGCTGTACAAGCACCGATCCCGGCTATGGCCAAACCAGCACCTGCCACGGTTCCAGTTGCGGTGGCGTCCATTCCTGCCGGGGCTAGTACGACAAACTCGCCGATGCCTGGCACCATTACATCGGTAAGAGTAGTAGCCGGTACGTCTGTGAAACGCGGTGACGTTCTCTTCATCCTTGAAGCCATGAAAATGGAAAATGAAATCTACGCCGCAGACGATGGAACCGTTGCCGCTGTGCACGTTACGCAAGGCACGGCCGTAAATACAGGCGATGTATTGGCCAGTTTTAACTAAAGAAAGCGGATGATAAAAACGATGGTTGAAATTATTAAGGTTTACGAACAGTCTATGCCTGCAACGCGTTTTGTGGGTATTAAGTATGGGGAGACGACGGGCGATTATGGCATAAAATGGCATGAGTGGTTTTCCAACAACCGTTTTGCCGCGCTTGAAGCCCTTACGCACGACGGATTTTTTGAGGACAGCGGCGCATATATCGGTCTTATGCGGTGGAAAGATGGAGAACCGTTCCAATATTGGATCGGAATGTTTTTACCTGCTGAGGCTGTCGTTCCACAGGGGTATGAACACGTCGATTTCCCTGCATCAAAGTTGGGTGTTGCATGGAGTTACGGCAACGAAAGCGAACTTTTCGGTAATGAAGAATTAAGTGTTGAAGCTGTTAAAGCAAGGGGCATGGAAGTAACGACCGGAAGTGACGGCGGATGGTGGTTTTTTGAGCGGTACGCCTGCCCGCGTTTTACGGAAGTGGATGAACAAGGCAAAAAGATATTGGATATATGTCATTTTATTAAATAATCACGAAACACACGGAAAATCGGAGGATGATTTAGTGGCTAAAACATTAAAGATTAACACGGCATGGTGTAAAGGATGCGGTATTTGCGCCGAATTTTGCCCACCCAAAGTGCTGGATATTGTTAGGGAAAAGGTCGTTCTAAAAGATATGGACAAATGTACAAAATGTGCGTTATGTGAACTTAGGTGTCCGGATTTCGCGATTTATGTAGAAACTGAGGAGGTAGCGGGATGAGATTATTGATGGGGAATGAGGCCTGCGTAGAGGGCGCAATTGCTGCGGGTATGCGTTTTTTTGCGGGTTATCCAATCACGCCGTCCACGGAGGTTGCGGAATGGGCAGCTTTGCGTTTGCCGGAGGTTGGCGGTAAATTTATCCAAATGGAAGACGAAATCGCCGGTATGGCGGCTACAATCGGCGGAGCGATCGCAGGCAAAAAGGCGATGACTGCGACGAGCGGCCCAGGTTTTTCCCTCAAAGTTGAAAACATCGGGTATGCTGCAATGGCGGAGATACCTTGTGTTATCATAAATGTTATGAGGAGCGGTCCAAGTACAGGATTGCCAACATCTCCAAGCCAGGGTGACGTTATGCAGGCACGTTGGGGTAGCCACGGGGATTACCCTGCAATTGCCCTTGCTCCGTCCAGCGTTAGTGAGGCATATTACGTAACGATAAAAGCCTTTAATTATGCGGAAAAATACCGCACACCGGTTATCGTATTAATGGACGAAATTATTGGCCACCTGCGTGAGGGGATCGAACTTCCCGAAAAACTTGACATGGAAATTATTGATAGGAAACGACCGACATGCGCTCCGGAGGATTTTAAGGCATACAAAGTACCCGAAGGCGAGATCGTGCCGCCGATGCCCGGCTTTGGTGAGGGGTACCGCTACCACATCACAGGGCTTATCCATGATGAGACAGGCTTTCCAACGAACTCGATGGAGGCGGCTGGCAAGCTCTGTTCACACCTTATGAGTAAAGTTGAGGATAATGTGAAGGATTTGATTGAATTTGAGCTTATTGACGTCACAGACTGCGACGTTCTCGTCCTAACATATGGCGGCACGGCACGTACCGTGTCGGCGACAAAGAAGCTGGCAGAGGCCGCAGGCATAAAAATGGGTATCTTCCGTCTTATCACCGTTTGGCCATTCCCGGAAGATGAGCTTCGCGAAATCGTTGCTAAACATAATATCAAACATGTACTTGTCGCCGAGCTTAACCATGGCCAAATCGTGCGGGAAGTGGATCGCGCACTTAAAGGCGCGGCTGGCGTACACCACATCGGTAAAATCAACGGCGATATTCTTTACCCCAAGGAAGTACTCCAAAAATTGCAGGAGGTAAAAGCAAATGGCTGATATTATGGCATCCAACTTAATCAGGCAAACTTTCAGAACGGATAAACTTCCCCACATCTGGTGCCAGGGTTGCGGCCACGGCGTTCTTATGCGTGCGGCTGCACAAGCCATCTTAAATGTCGGCTTTGATCCGGATAAGGTCTGCATCGTATCCGGAATTGGCTGCTCCAGCCGCGCTCCGGGTTATATGAACTATAACACACTCCACACCACACATGGCCGAGCCATAGCTTTTGCTACGGGCGTTAAACTTGCTAAGCCGGAGCTTCACGTTATCGTTATGACAGGCGACGGGGACGCGGCAGCCATCGGCGGTAACCATTTTATCCACGCGGCCCGCCGCAATATTGGAATCACGACGATCGTGTTCAACAATAGCATTTATGGTATGACGGGTGGGCAATACTCACCAACCACACCAATGTACGATACAGCCACTACCGCGCCATACGGCAATATTGAACAAACGTTCGACCTGTGTAAGCTAGCCGACGCATCCGGCGCATCCTATGTAGCGCGCACAACGGCATACCACGTACCGCAGGCTATTAAGATATTTGAAAAGGCTCTGCTTAACAAAGGTTTCTCCGTTGTAGACGCAATTAGCGGATGCCCGACTTATTACGGCCGTAAAAACAAAAAAGGTAACGCCGTTCAAATGATGAAGTGGATGAAGGACAATTCCATTGATTTCAAAACGGCTGAAAAAATGACTGCCGATGAAATTAAAGATAAAATTATCACAGGAGAATATAAAAACGCACCCGCACCGGAGTATTGTGAAATCTACCAAAAAGAGGTTATAGATAAAGTGCTGAAGGGGGATGCTATATAATGCATAAGGAACTTAAACTTACGGGTTCGGGCGGGCAGGGGCTTATCCTTGCTGGCGTTATCTTGGCGGATGCCGCGCTTATGGACGGCAAAAACGCCGTTCAATCGCAATCATATGGGCCCGAAGCACGCGGTGGTGCCTCTAAGGCTGAGGTCATCATTGCCACCGGTGAAATCGATTTTATAAAAGTACAGAACACGGATATGCTCCTCTGCCTCACCCAAACCGCCTATGACCGCTACGCGAAGGATGCGGCGGCCCTGCTTATAGTGGACGCGGATATTGAGCTTAAATATCATAAACCGGAAGAAGTTGTGCAAATCCCAATTATATACACGGCGCAGGTTACATTAAAGAGGCCGATGGTGGCTAATATCGTCGCCCTTGGCGCGGTCAACGCGCGGATGAATTTGGTAAGCAAAGAATCGCTTAAAAAATCCGTCCTAACCCGCGTTCCCAAAGGTACGGAAGAGTTGAACGAGAAGGCGTTGGAACTTGGCTATTCGTTGTAATAGTTTAACGTACGGCTTGAACGTTATTGCGGGTTAGTGGGAGTAGGAGCGAATGCGACACACTCCCACTTAACCCGCAATCTCAACTATAAGGAGGCAGAATATGAAAAAACTTATTCTAACTATTACTGCGCTACTAACTATTTCCCTCACCGCCTGCGCCACCCGTATGCTTGACGAGACATACACCGCCGAACCCGCAGCAACGATCCCGGTCTTCGACATCCCAATCATCGACGAACTCGACGAGGATGAACTTACGGCGCACATACAGTATATGTTGGCGTCTGCCGTGCTGTTTTTGGATATTTTAGAGTTTGACGACGGATGGATTATTGAAGTTGCCCCACCCACCGGGATAACATGGAGCAGTATGTGGGCATATGACGGCGGAATCAGAGTACCGCTCCAGCGCCTTGCGCAAAGCACATCACGTAGGTTGGATTACAGCCCGCGGCCTTTGCCGGGTCAACCTATGTGTAGATTGGAAATGGCATGGAATCCGGAAAATATGGGTGGCAGGTATGATCCGACAAGGGAAAGGCTTGTACTTTTCGGTAACCTTATTTACGAAAAACCATGGGGGCGGCTTGAGGTTGAAAATGGATTTATTTTAGTCGACGGCAGGCTTAATTCCAATCGCGCCGAGGTTTCCGCGCGTGGCCTCGTACAGTATGGTAACATCGCCTACGGACCCGGCTGGACGCTTACGCTTAACGAAGGTTTCTTCCTCCGCCGTGTCGGCGCCATCCACTGGGCCATCGGCCAGGAGTAATACAGCCAAGTACGATAGATGGTCAATTTCGGAACGCAAAAATACGTTCCCTACGGCTAATCCGCAACCCGCATACCGATTTACCTAATTACCCGGTAGGTATAATTTGTGTAGGCAATAGGGCAAGATTTATAAAAACTTCAAACTTACAGAATTAAGGAAGAAAAAAATGAAAAATTTGGGACTTAACGAATTACGCAAACTTTTCTTAGACTACTTTGAATCAAAACAACATTTAGTTATCCGATCCTTCTCGCTTATCCCGCCGGCGAGCGACAAGTCACTGCTTTTAATACCTGCAGGCATGGCACCGCTTAAGCCGTATTTTACGGGGCAGGAAACGCCTCCAAACCGCCGTATGGCCAGTTCACAAAAATGCGTACGCACGAATGATATCGAAAATGTGGGCATTACGTCGCGTCATTGTACGTTTTTTGAGATGCTTGGCAATTTTTCCTTCGGCGATTATTTTAAAAGAGAGGCGATAGCATGGGCGTGGGAATTTCTAACGGAAGTGCTTGAGATTCCGGCAAACAGACTTTATCCGTCTGTGTATTTTGAGGATGATGAAGCCTTCGCCATCTGGCGTGGCGAAATCGGGCTTTCGCAAGAAAAAATTATTAAACTCGGTAAGGAAGACAATTTTTGGGAGCATGGAGTAGGCCCCTGCGGCCCATGTTCAGAAATATATTTTGATAGGGGCGCGGCCTCGTGTGAATGCGAAAACCCAACCTGCGCGCCCGGTTGCGAATGTGACAGGTTTGTGGAGGTTTGGAATCTTGTATTTACGCAATTTAATAAAAATGAGGATGGATCATACACCGAGTTATCACAAAAAAATATAGACACGGGTATGGGTTTAGAACGGCTAGCCGTAGTTATGCAGGGTGTTTCAACCGTACATGATGTGGATGTTGTCGTTGCGATACGAAACGCGGTGGCAGAAGCCCTCAATGTTTCATATGACACCTGCGCGGATAAAAGCAAAAGCATCCGTATAATTTCCGACCATTCAAAGGCCGTGGTTTTCATGCTTTCCGACGGTATCATGCCGTCCAATGAAGGGCGGGGTTACGTCTTGCGTAAATTGCTTCGCCGCGCCGCGCTTCACGGTATGTTTCTCGCTAAGGCCGCCGGCATGACGCCGGGTAATTTCCTCCAAAAAATTGCGGAAGCCGTCATATCGCAATATGAGCAGGCATACCCCGATTTGCGCGAAAAGAACGATTTCATCCTTAAAGCAATTGGCATGGAAGAAGAGCGTTTTGCGGAACGCTTAGCCGTTGGGGTCGAGGTATTTAAAAAATATTTAGGGCAGCTTGACATGCAGGCAGCTGATTTGTCCGTCAAACTTGGGATGCAAGCCTTTGTGATGTATGACACTTATGGTTTTCCGCTTGAGCTTACGGAAGAAATTCTTATTTCCGAAGGGATATCTGCAAAAATTGATGAAAGTGCGTTTAACTCCGAGATGGAAGTGCAGCGTACCCGTGCCCGTGCCGCCCGTGAAGACGTGTCGGCTATGGGTGGAAATGGGTCGGCTTTAAATAGATTGGCAAATACGCTTACAACTGAATTTATTGGCTATACTCAAAACTCCGTAAACAATGCACAAATTAACGCAATAATCGTTAATGATGAAATTATTAACGAAGCAGGGCATGGTACCGAACTTATTATTGTACCAAACATTACCACGTTATATGCTGAAAGTGGTGGACAGGCCGGTGATACGGGCTATATTATAACACCAACTGGTAAAGTTTTGGTAACAGACTGTAAAACCGTTGGCGGCAAAATTGCCCATTTCGGTAAAGTCGTTGATGGTACGGTTCATATAAACCAAATTGCCGAAATATCCACAAATATGTCGGTAAGGCGGAATACCGCACGCAATCACAGTGCGACGCATCTTTTGCATAAAACGCTTACGGATGTGCTGGGTAGCCACGTGAGGCAGGCCGGCTCACAAGTTACGGCGGAGCGCCTTCGTTTTGATTTTACACATTTTGAACCCATTTCTACGGATGAGCTTCGCAAAATCGAAGATATTATGAACGAGCAAGTCCTTGCCGCTCTTCCTATCACAACCATAGAAACAACGCCGGATAATGCCCGCAACATGGGTGCGGCGGCACTTTTTGATGAAAAGTACGGCGAAACCGTACGCGTTGTTCAGATAGGGGAAGAGCCGGCGTATAGTTTGGAACTTTGCGGTGGCACGCATGTGGGAAATACCAGCGAAATCGGCTTTATAAAAATTATCTCACAAACCGGCGTTGCCGCAGGTGTGCGACGCATTGAGGCTATTAGCGGAACGAAGGCCGTCGAGTATTATAAAAATATAGATGAAACCCTTGAAAACCTCGCACAAACTCTAAAGGTTACGAAGGAAAATATCATAAATAAAGTCTCTGCAATTATTGCTGAACGAGACACAGTTAAAAAAGACTTAATAAAATTAAAGAGTGGCGCGGCAACTAGTATATTGGATGAAATCTTGGCAAATAAGGAAAAAGTCGGCGATTGCTTCCTTATAACTGCTGAGGTAGCTTACGAAAACGCGGCGGACGCAGGCGCGCGCCTCGCTTTGGCAGATAGCCTGCGTACCAGAATGAATAATGAACCTGTCGTTTTCCTCATAATATTTAAAAGCGAAGATGGCAACCAAAATGCAACCTTTATGGCTATAGCCACGAAAGCGGCAGTCAATTTAGGTAAACACTGTGGAAATATTGTAAAGGAAACGTTGAAAACTTTTGCTGGGCGCGGAGGCGGTAGACCGGACAGCGCACAGGGTGGTTTTACACTGACAGTAGCGGCGGCAGATGTTTTTGATATTGCGAAGAAATTATTGTAGAAAGCAAAGCAATTTATTGAGGAAAACATTGAAAAAGTAACGCCGGGAACCGTTTCAAATCACTGCAATTATTTAAAAGCCAACAAAGCTGCATTTTTGAAATAGTTGCCGGCGCGTCTTTGGGAAAGGGAATATAAATTGAAATTACGTTATTATATAATGCCGACGAACGACCCTGCAATGAATATTGCGACGGAGAAATACTTATGCGAACGGGTTGGGCAGGGGGAAGTCATCATGCTCCTTTGGCGCAACGCACACACGGTTGTTATCGGACGCAACCAAAACGCCTGGCGCGAGTGTAACATAGATGCATTCCGTAAGGACGGCGGCAACCTCGTGCGGCGTCTCAGCGGTGGCGGTGCGGTTTATCATGATTTAGGCAATGTGAATTATACTTTCCTTGCACAAACGGCGGATTACGACGTCACCAAGCAAAACTCCGTCCTCATTGAAGCCGCGGCGAGTTTTGGTATTAACGTTGAACGGACGGGGCGAAACGACTTGACCGTGGACGGGCGCAAAATGAGCGGTAATGCGTTTTACAGTATCGGCGAAAAACATTGCCACCATGGTACTATTTTGGTGGACACGGATTTTGCCTTGATGGGTAAATATCTAAACACGCCAGGCGGCAAAATGAGCGGTAAGGGTGTAACAAGTGTAAAATCGCGCGTCGCCAACCTCATAGAATTTGCGGATGTGAACCCGGATAGTGTAGAAAAGGCAATGGTTACGCAGTTTTCTGCTGTTTATGGGTGTGAGGCAACTGAAGGTATTTTGACAGAAGACGATAACCGCGAAATACGTAAAATGCGTGAACAATTTATAAATGATGAATGGACACTTGGCAAAATTACGGAATATAACTGGGATGCCGAAACGCGGTTTGATTGGGGTGCGGTGCAATTGCACTTGACGATAAACGCGGGAGTTATCATCACAGCCCACATTTTCTCCGATGCGTTGGACGCGGATTGTATTGACGCGTCGGCGGAAGCCCTCATAGGCGTACAATTTAATTTACATGCAATGCAAAACGCCGTAGAGGGTATAGGCTCATACGGCGTTGACATCGCAGCATTTATGGCGGATGCATTAAAATCGGTTATTCTTTAGGTTCTTTAAAAATTGTTATAAATCCCGTGATATTGCTGATATCTCCGAAAATTGTAAGCATCAGCGCAATTTATCCAATAACCAAACGATATTTTCACCCAGGCGTTGCATAGTTTTTACGCCTTCGACGTCCTGTTCATAATCGCCTGCGGCGCGGGCTAGGCTCATGTTCCAATATGTAGAGCCGGGTACTATCATATCGTTGATGTGGAAAAAGTGTATCATGGAATCAAGCGTATGTATACCGCCTGCACGGCGTACAGCTGTTACGGCAGCACCGATTTTGCGTGACAATGCCACCCCGTCTCTGCGTGAAACGTAGCCGCAACGGTCTATAACCGCTTTTATTTCTGGGGTTAAATCAGAAAAGTATGTAGGCGAGCCGAGGATTATAGCATCGGCTCGTTTCATTTTTTCATATACTTCACGCACCCAGTCATCTATCGCACAAATGCCAATGATCTTTCCGCATTCGTTGCACGCCAAGCATCCGCGCACGGGGCGGCCGCCGGCTTGGTATAACTCTATTTCATGCCCGGCGGATTGGCATACATCCAAAACGGTTTTGAGCATTTCTGACGTGTTACCGTTATGCCGTGGGCTTCCGTTAATCGCTAATACATACATAAATATAACCCTTTCTATTTTGTTAAATTTAAGCAAACAGTAATAGAAGTAAATAAATAGGCGGTGTCCATAAAAGTAAGGCTACCGCACCGGATAAAACCAACGCGCTTCTATATACCCACTTCCTTTTAATGAAGAATGCCGAAATTGCTACAGCTAGCAGAGGTATCCATAAAAGGTAACTAAGTATACTTAAAAATAGTAATAATGCGACTGTTACCAAAAGCATTACCGACAGAATTATAGTGATATGCAATGATTTATTTGGTTTTGCTTTAAATTTGTAGGCAATGAACGTAATAGCAAGTGCAAAAGTCATCCCAATCAATATATTTGCAGTAATTGTCGTCATAACAATCATTCTGCCCGGTAAAAACGGAAAGAAGATGGCATCCCGCGACGGCTCGCTAAGCGCGGCCAATGAGTTATTTGCGGCGTAATCAGCCAGCCCCATGATCGTGGTGAAAAAATGCCACGCGGAATTTCGGTTAAGGTTTTCATAATTATCCGACATGGTGTGGTAATGTTCGTTGCCACCGAGGATTGCGAAATTAAGCCCGGAAAAGCCATAATAGCGGAAAACGGTAAAATCCGTATATGAACCAGGCATAAATGTGGCATACACCCAATCACCCCAATGGAATCCCATCGGCCGTGGCACGGCGCGGTTATATAAACGTACCATGGCATGCGGGTTTTCGGACGTTTGGAAGTTTATCAGTCCGCCGCTATTTCCAACAGCTTCAAGGTTTATCAGCATGTCAACCTCATTAATTAGATGCATAAAATCACGTGAGAAGGCAAATGCGCCAAGTGCCGCCACTTCCTCAGCGTCTATGAACAGGAAGTGGAGCGTATTTGCGAGGTTATAGTTCTGCGCGTGTGTACGAAGGGCTTCAAGCATTGCGGCAACGGGTGCCATCGCGTCGGCCGCGCCCATGGTGTATTGCATGGTATCATAATGCGCGACGAATAAGATGCTGCCGGCGTCCGGTAAGGTTGACGGTAAAGTAACGAGAATGTTATCGACATACACATGCCCGCCGTAACCCCAGGGATGACCCGGAAAAAGGCTGGCCCAATAACTAGCATTTGATTCAATAACAAGGTTCCTGTTATCTTCGTCAGATATCCATTCAAGCCAAGATGCGTTTGCTTCGGCATTATGCATAGAAAAAATCCTTGTTCTGGCATCAACATTATCCGTTAATGTCGCTGTCGTCCTATGTAATATCGGCGTAAGCCCCATAGCTTCGATTTCGGCGATGATTTCATCACGAACGAAAGCATGATTAGGCGTACCAACAAATCGGATATCGGCCGCAAGGCGTTCTATATTAGCCATCATCCTCGCGAATGCCGGGGATGACTCGTCCGCCCTTGGTGGGTTAATCCTCCAAACGGCCAATAAAACCGCAGCTACAAGCACCAACACGGCCGCTATCGGAAAAATGATTTTATATATTCGCTCCACACGTTTTCAAACCAGCGCGGGGCGTCAGGAATCGGGCGGCGTTCGCGCCATGTGATTTTTACGCCGCAATCATCGCCATTACTGCTGTCGAGCACTGCCTCCTGAATCAAATTATCGCTGATTCCATCATTGCCATCGTCGTCATCGTCATTGCCGCATGGGATGATATACGGGATATACTTAAAGGGCAGCTTCTCGTGGATTTCGCGCCCCATTTCTGCCGTATTCACACTCGAAATCATATATGAGCCCCTGCTTCCACCGCCTCGCCTGATATAATCAAGCATGGCTGACAGATACACATGCTGCGCAATCAGTAAATCCCTGTTGGACAGCGCGGCGGGAAGCTCGCCGATATTGCGCAGCTCTAACGTTTCCCAGAAGCTGCGGCATTTTTCCCGCGCCTGTTGTGCGCCCGCTTCGATGCCGTCTGCGTCGCGTATATGCGCCGCGCACGCGCTCATCAGCTCGCCGATTTCACTGCGCGTTGCGTCGACGTTGGAATTGAAGCCGGAGCTTTCGCCGATATTATC
>WQWB01000033.1 GCA_009785555.1 Defluviitaleaceae bacterium
TGACGCATTATCTAAATATATCAAAATTCCTCCGAGGTCTTGGTTTTATGCAAAAAAAAGTTTTGGTAGCAATGAGCGGCGGCGTAGACAGTACCGTAGCGGCGTCTTTATTAAACAAACAGGGCTACGATGTAACTGGTGCAATGATGAAGTTATACGAAAGCGACACCAACCACGGCAACGACCGCGGCTGCTGCACCATAGACGACGCTGAGGACGCGCGCCAGGCTGCGGGCATACTTGGCATACCGTTCTATATTTTTAACTTTACAAAAGAATTTGAAAAAGAGGTTATAGATCGGTTTGTGCAATCCTACCTATCTGCATCCACGCCAAATCCCTGCATAGACTGCAACAGATATTTGAAGTTTGAAAAGTTCCTTAAACGAGCATCTGATATCGGCATGGATTACATCGCCACAGGCCATTATGCACGTGTTGAGTACTGCACAAAGTCCCGCCGCTATCTTTTGAAAAAGGCTAGCGACCCTGAAAAGGACCAATCCTACGCCCTATACGCCATGACGCAGGCTCAGCTTGCCCGCACACTCTTTCCTTTAGGCGGTATGAGTAAACAGGACGTACGCACCGCCGCAGATGAGCAAGGCTTTATTAACGCAAATAAGCGGGACAGCCAAGATATTTGCTTTATACCCCACAATACCGGCTGTGCGGCCTTTATTGAAGGATATACCGGCAAAAAGCACAAAGAAGGCAATTTTACAGATATAAACGGAAATATCATAGGTAAGCATATAGGTATATCAAACTACACAATCGGCCAACGCAAAGGGCTTGGCATCGCTTGGGCGCATCCACTGTACGTTTGCACAATAAATGCAGATGATAACACTGTTACGCTTGGCACAAACGAAGACCTTTTTACCGATACCCTAACTGCGCACAGCATAAACCTAATTTCCATCGAAAAGCTTGACAAGCCTACATCCTGCACAGCTAAAATACGCTACAACCAACAAGCACAAACCGCCGTCGCCACCCAAATAGGCGAAGATGCAATCCGCATTGATTTTGACAAACCACAACGCGCCGTGACACGTGGACAGGCTGTTGTTCTATATGACGGCGATATAGTGATAGGCGGCGGAATAATTCAATAAGATATAGACCCCGTACGCTAGTTATATCAGCGCACGGGGTATTTTTTTACTAGTCTCCAACCGTTACATTAATAATAGCCGAAAACTGAAAATTCGGGTCGCCGCGTTCACTTGTCGTTTCACGGATAATATCTTCACATGGAGTAAGGCTGTGTACCGTTGCTTCACCATTCACAATAAGGTTAACCGGCTTCCCAAAATCCAGCATTAAGCTGTTTAAAAGTACTTGGAATGTGCCATTTACGTCCATTGTGGTTATCTCGACCGTATTCGTATCTTTAAAGTATTTTGCGTAAATTGTACCCGCATTTATTTCCATCGGGGCGCGTAACCAGTAGAAAGCGTCAACGGAGCGCATCGGCGCGCGCATAGACAGCTCCCACACCATAACCGCCGGCAACGGATCACGCGTAAATTGGTTTAAGAAATCGACCGAGTTTGTATTCATCATCACCGTCTCGTCACTTTCGCCACGCATCCAGGCTACATTATCAGCATAAACCCTTTGCAACTCTCTGGCCGCGCTATTGTCTGTAATTTGGTGCCCACGACCGTGGTGAATGAAGACTTGGTGTTTATACCCATGCGGCCACTGGGCTTGCAACTCTTCCAACCTCAATTGGAATACCGCGTTCTCCGTATGCCTGTTAAACGCTGTGTCAAGCGCGCCAACTTGGCCAAGAAAAGGCAGGTTCATCAAGTTAATCGGGCTGCTCCAGCCATGGTGTCCGGCCGAAAGAGCAACGGCGGCCAGCCTGTCCGCGATACGCGGCGCTATAGCGTACTCCGCCCCGGCGGAAAAGCCCATCAAATATACCCTGTTAGGGTCTGCATTTCTAAAAAGAATGAAGTTCTCTATAAGCATATCGTACAAGCGGAACGATTCCGGCGCTGCATGTATATCCGCACGCGTATTTGTTATGGATCGCACGGCAACGTAAATTCCATACGGTACGCTGTCGCGGTAATATACCTGCATGTGGGCAAATTGACTGTCGTTAAAGGCCGCCGTTGTGTTGCCTCCGCCGTGCAGGGCTATGTACAGCGGGAAGCCACTTTCACCCGGTTCACCGATAACGGTATACACGAAGTTCATCGTATATCCACCCCACGTAATCCTGCGAGCCTGCATCTGCCCACGCCTAACCTGCCTTGATGTCTCTTCCTGTACAAATTCGTTCCAAACTTCTTCGCGCATTTGTTCCTCCCAAATTCTGTACGGTGAAATGACTCCACCGTAATTATTTTCGTTTTCCATAAAACTTACGCATCCCGTTATAAAAATAACGGTCATTACTAAAATTAAAATAAAGCGTAGCGTTTTCATAAAATAACCCCTTTACATAAAGTATATGGCAAATGTTATTTTTCAAAAGCCGCGACGTAAAACCCGTCGCTCTTTGTGATATGCGGTAATAATAGCCTTTCGGATACCTGCGTCAAACCATGCTCCTTAGTCAACCATGCGGCATTTTTGCGGTTTTCCTCAGACGTGAGCGTGCATGTAGAGTACAGGAGCGTACCCCCTGGCTTTACGTACCGTACGCAGTTATTTAAAATACGCCGTTGAAGCCCCTGCAGCTTAGACACCTGCGCCATATTGAAGCGATAACGTATCTCCGGCTTTTTGCCGATAAGCCCAAGCCCCGTGCATGGTACGTCCGCCATTACAACATCAAAGGAATTTTCAAGCCCTGCATCAAAAAGTGTAGCGTCCGCCGTTTTTGCAGAAATGTTAGATATACCTAACCTACGCAACCCTGCATTTATCAAATCTATTTTATGTTCGTGAATATCCCGTGCTTCAATATGCCCTATACCGCTCATAACCATGGCTGCGTAAAACGCCTTACCTCCCGGCGCAGCGCAGATGTCAAGCACCCGTTGCCCTGGTTTGAGACCGGCCGCATCCACAGCCACCATCGCCCCTTCATCCATAATATGGAACAGCCCGTCGCGGTACGCCGGCAGGTTCTGTATACCCGGTAATCCCCTAAGGTTAAGTGAAAACGGCGACGACCCCTTCTCCACAACGGCACCATGCATTGCAAGTTTGCGCGCCAGCTCGCTCGCCGTTGTCTTTAGCGTATTTACGCATGCCGTAACGGGCGGACGGAAGCTGTTGGCATGCGAAAGAAGCAATGCCGTCTCATCAAACCCAAGTTCGCGCACAAGCACTTCTAGTACGGGTTTTGGGCAAGATTCCTTTACGGAAAGCCACGCCAGTGGATTGGATTCCCTAATTTCATCAATACCCGCCACTATCTTATGTAAATCCCTGATAATGCCGCGCAGGCAGGCATTAACAAAACCTTTTAAGTGAAGAAACTTCGACGATTCAACAATCTTAACCGCTTCGTCAACTATGGCATGTTCGGCGGCATTTTTCATATACGCCAACTGGTACACGGATATACGCAAAAGGTTCAGAACAAAGGCGTCCATACCCCGCGTGTTTGTGTTTGCCACTTGGTTTATTATATAATCCAGCGTGTGCAGGCGACGAAGCGACCCGTTCACGCACTCCGTAACGAATGCGCGCCGTTCACGCGGCAAGTCGGTATGCGTGGTGAACAGCTTGTTAAGCACGATATTGCTGTACCCACCACTGTTCATAACCTCTTCCAGTGCCTGGAGGGCAAGTTTACGTTCCTGTGAAATATTCGCCATATTTACTGCTCCAAATAATCGCGCAATTTTTTGCTGCGGCTGGGATGACGCAACTTGCGAAGCGCCTTTGCTTCAATTTGGCGTATCCGCTCACGCGTTACGTTAAACTCTTTGCCCACTTCTTCAAGCGTACGCGGGCGTCCGTCCTCCAGGCCGAAACGCAGGCGAAGAACGCGGTTCTCCCTGTCCGTAAGCGTACCGAGTACACTTACAAGCTGTTCCTTGAGCAATGTAAACGTCGCCGCTTCGCTTGGGCCGGGGATGTCGTCGTCCGCGATAAAGTCGCCGATGTGGCTGTCCTCTTCCTCACCGATAGGCGTTTCTAAGGACATCGGGTCTTGCGAAAGCTTCATAATAGACCGTACCTTCGCCACTTCCAACTGCATTTCTTTTGCGATTTCTTCAACTGTCGGTTCGCGCCCCAATTCCTGTAAAAGCGTTTTGGAGACGCGTTGAAGCTTGTTTATCGTCTCAACCATATGGACGGGTATACGGATTGTACGCGCCTGATCCGCGATGGCGCGTGTTATGGCCTGGCGTATCCACCATGTGGCGTAGGTGCTGAATTTATAGCCCTTCGTATAGTCAAACTTCTCCACGGCCTTTATAAGACCTAAATTGCCTTCTTGTATCAAATCGAGAAAGGACATATTACGCCCGCCGTACCGCTTAGCTATGCTAACGACGAGGCGTAAATTAGCCTCTGTCAGGCGTTTACGGGCCTCCACCTCGCCAAGCTCCATCAACTTCGCAATCTCCTTCTCCTCATCCTGCGTGAGAAGAGGCACCTTGCCGATTTCCTTTAAATACATACGCACATGGTCGTCAATATTGACTGCGGCGTCTGCCAGACTTGTTTCCAAGTCCTTTTCAAGTTCCTCTTCTAAATCGATATTCCCACCAACAATGTCAATATTCTGAAGCTCTAGATATTCGCAAATCTTTTCAATCTGATCAACCTCAATGTCAATATCGTTTAACGCGTCATTAATATCTTTATATTCAAGCGTATTTTTATTGGACTTCGCCAGCGCAACCAAATCTTTTAAAATGTTTAATAAGACTGTATCATCCGTAGATTTCATAAATTTTTCCTTTCATAATTTAAGACACATTTGTATTTTTACCATGTAACAATTATATATACAAGTCCGGCAGCGTATTTTGCCTATTTTTCAAGGTTTGGATCAATTTTGAATCAAATTTTTCTATTGCGTCCTTAATATCTTCTTGTAAAGCGAAATGTTTTATGATCTTGATTTGCTTGTTAAGTTCCTCGTTCGTCCCATTGTCGTCAAGAAGCGCTCCGCTTTTCTCAAAAACGACGGCGACCGCCGCCTGGTTCTCCACATCGTCAAATGCCGTTATAAGCTCCGCACCTTGCACCATGATATCGTTTTTCGACAGAATCTTTGCATACAGCTCACCATACACTATATGGCGTATTTCATCCGCCGCCAGATGCTGAGAAATCAAGGCGCGCAAGTGGGGTTTCGACGCGGCGTAGAAAAGCACGGTCCTATAGGCGTACATAACCTGCTCTGTCAAATTCGTTTTTTGCCTAACATTACGCCCAGGCAAAAGCGGCATTACATAGTCTCCGCCGCCCATGGCACGCTCAACACGAGATTGGATTGTTTCCGCGCGTATTTTAGTCTCTTCAGAAAGTTTATTTATGTATGTCTCTTGCTCCACCGGGTCATCCAACTCCGCAAGTACGCCGATTGCGGCGTTTACATACGCTATTTCCCTGGTTTCGTCTTCACCCGTGCTTTCGGCGTTTTGCTTGCATACCTCAAGTTGCCATGCCGTCGGATGTTTTGCCGATTCCAGCGCTCCTTCAAACGCATCGCGCCCATATTTGACCAAAAACTCATCCGGGTCTTTTGCTTTGGCAAGGCGCAGCACCTTTACATTAACGTTTTCACGGCGTAGTATGGGTACGGCTCGTAATGATGCCGCCTCACCCGCCGCATCGGAATCAAAGAGAAGAACCAATGTTTTGCCGCGGAAAAAGCGGTTAAATAAACGCGCGTGTTCCATCCCCATCGCCGTGCCGAGGGTTGCCACGGTCGCGTCAAACCCTGCTTGAAACAATGCCAGCGCATCCATATACCCTTCCACCACGATTACGTTGCTAAGCTTCGATTTTCTCGCAAAGTTAAGCGCAAAGAGGTTACGGTTTTTTGAAAATACTGGCGTTTCTTGGGTATTTAGATACTTTGGGCCAAAATCCCCGTCCAGCATGTTGCGGCCGCCGAAGCCGCACACGCGCCCGGCTTCGTCGATAATCGGGAACATCAAACGCCCACGGAACTTATCTATAAGCCCACCCTTCTTATTTATCCCCACAAGCCCAGCTTTTATAAGGACATCGTCTTCAAAACCTAAAGTTCTGAGATGAAGTAAGAGCTCGTCCCATCCAGTGGGTGAAAAACCAAGCCCAAACTTCGTAACGATGGCTGGCGCAAGGCGGCGTGCGGTAAGATACCGTCGCGCCTCCACCCCTTCACCGCCTTTGAGCTTGCCGAAAAAAAACTTTGCGGCAGCGGCGTTGGCTTCATATATCTTTTCTTTTAAGCCCACTATGTAGTTATCGACATTTTTGTCTTCAGGTAGCTCAACCCGGGCACGCTCTGCAAGCCGCTTTACCGCATCCACAAAACCCAAGTTTTCGTATCTCATTATAAACGTAAAGACATTGCCACCCGTACCGCAGCCAAAGCAATGGAACGTCTGCATATCCGCGCGCACGGTAAAACTGGGCGTCTTCTCCCTGTGGAAAGGGCAAAGCCCCCACAAACGCCCGCCGCCGCCGCGCCGATCCAGGCGCACGTAGGATGAGATTACGTCTACAATATCGTTGCCGCGCCGCACCTCGTCCAGCACAGTGTCAGAATACATGGGCATTTTAATCACCTAATAATAATATTCGACATGAAAAGTGAAAACACTTTTACGAAAGTAATTTTATTTTTCATAAAATAACGTTGACATACTTCGTACTGTGTTATATAATATATACGTACAGTGTTATCGTTCCGGGATGATATCAGTTGTACAGTTTCATATATAATATGAAAGGAGATTTTATAATGACAAATAAAACCAAAATTAAATTATTTACATCATTACTAACCGCTGTTATTGCCACATTGGTTTTTGCGTTTAATGCACACGCTTGCGCATCCTGCGATGACGAACATCATTTAGATTCCAATGCAAATACCACCATTAAAGAGTTTTCACTCAGGGATCTTGAAAGGTTTAACGTTCGCCCCGTTATAAACAATATACCTTCATTTGATGCGAACGGTGTATTTAGTATCAAACGCCAAATCATCGAAATAGGTACCCAACAAATTATGCCTTGCCCGGATAACCCAGATTACATTTTCGTCATAACCCACAACGGCATGTTCGATATCCTTGCGGAAGACCTTGCAAGGATCAACCCGGAATATGCCGCATTACTGAGCCGCCAATCATTTAGGATTCGTTACCTCCCTGTAACTACCATAACTTCAGAACGAATCCACATCAAAAATTTATATTTAGATAATACCGCGCAAAACAGATGCGCAATTGCCCAACACATCGGGCCGATTGCGTTTACACATATACGAGATTCATTTGCTCACAACCACGAAGCCCCATTTCCACCATGGGCTTGCGGAAAGACAATAACATATCATTGGGTTTGCACCGCATGTAACATTATTGGAACCGAAACGCATTTTATACTTATTTGGTGTATGGGAAACTAGGTTAATTTACCTAACCTATCTTTAAAAGCGCGCCCGGACGCGCTTTTTTATTGCCCGGGCGCACATAACAGTTATATCACATCGGCGTAATATCAAGCCTAAACGTAAACTGCCGCTCATCAAAACGATATTTCCCGTACAAATCCGGCCCGCATGAGTTTGACCCAATGCCGTTTTGTTTATAGTCAATACAAACCACCGTCTCCTCACGCCGTTTAAGGTCGTATGTATGGCGGGCGCGATCAAGGTCGTGTGGTGTGTAATGGGACGCGGAAAATTGGCACTCATCCTGCGTTTCAAATAACAACCCGTGCCCATGTCCATCAGTTACGGCGGCATAGCGTACACCACCACGCGCTCCGTTTTCCTGCGGCATAGCGTAGTTTTCAAACATACCGTCAACCGTTGTGGCAAAAACGCCCTTCCATACCGAATTACGCATATCCGCATAATTTTCATGCGGCCCGTATCCAAAATAGCGCACTTGCTCATTCCCTTTGGGCATTGTAAATTTCAGCCCAAAGCGCGGCAAGGGCAGTTGCTGACTGTTATGCCAGTCCCGCTTAGAAACGTTCACGTCAGTTTTAAGGCCGATCTTGCCGCAATTGCTAACCGTCCATTCAGCCGTGCCGCGTAGGATTGGTGCCTCTGTATAGCCGCCAATGGCATATGATACTGTAATTATACAGGAATTTTCGGTTTGCTTAAACTCCGCGTTATAGACATAAGTTGATGCACGATGCAAGCCCCAGCCTTGCCAGCGGTGGCGGATATTGCGGTCGTTGTCCGTCGGCGCGCGCCAAACGTTAAAATCAAGCGGTTCTTGGATAAGGTTTACGCCGTTTCTCGATATCCTAACGAACGCACCGGTATGCAGGTCGAATATATGTTCAAAATCCGTGCCTTTAAGAATGAGTTCACGCTCATTCGGTTGTATTTGGATAGTACCACCATTCATTACCGGACGTTGATAAACAGCCACACCATCAGAAATTATAAGCTGCTGCTCAGTCATAATATCGCTATGTTCCGCCCATGCACTTCCGTCTTTATAACGAAAACGCAGATTAAGGGCGCAGAAACCGTTTATATTACATACCTTTTCAGCGATATCAAGACAAACATCAACTGAGCCGTGCGGCGCGGCGTTCAACTCCAACAGAATACCCTTTGCCACGGTTTTATCGCCGCCAACCAATTCCCACTCAAGATACAGATGACTCAATCCAATAAAATCGTATAGATTATGTATACGGATAAGCCCCTTCGCCGCGTCCATAATTTCGGCGCGTGCGTACGCGTATACCGCCTTGGTTTCTTTCAATCCAGTGTGCGGCGTGCGGTCTGCGTATACGAGGCCATCCAGGCAGAAGTTGCCATCGTTCGGCATGTCGCCGAAATCTCCGCCATATGCAGTAAATGTCGCTATTTCCGTCAAGGTAATGATCTCTTTTTCCTCAAGCCCAGCTTGAAGAAGACCTCGCCTCCACCCCTGCGCCGGAACGGTATAAATTTTACCAGCCGCATCTGAGAACCTTTTAGCCAGAATACCGTGATCCCACCATTCCCAGATACATCCGCCGATCAGCTTCGGCGAATCATATATAATCTTCCAATAATCCCCCAAATCGCCGGGGCCAACTCCCATGGCATGCGAATATTCGCTTAGGAACAGCGGCAGCGGCCTGTTCGGGTCATCCGCATAATTGCGCGTCCAATCCAAATCCGTATAAAACTCCGCGAAAATTGGATATAATTTGTTGATCAGTTCCGGATTATCCGTTCGCAAAAACTTGCAACTATGGTCTATATCAGCATAATGGACAATCCTCGACGGATCCCGCTCCATCGCGTACAGCGCCATCGCGTCGTGGTTTTCGCCATGCCAGGATTCATTGCCAAGAGACCACATCACAACGCACGCCTCGTTCTTATCCCGCTCAACCATGCGTACCATGCGGTCGACATATGCATCCCGCCATGCCGGATCACGCGCGATTTCAGCCCTGTCCGGCCGCATACCATGCGTTTCTAAATCGGCCTCGTCCACAACGTAGAGCCCGTATATTGAGCAAAGCTGCACAAAGCGCGATTCGTTGGGGTAATGAGCCGTACGGACGCAATTAATGTTGCTCTGTTTCATCAGTTTTAAATCGCCTTCCATCCAATCCAGCGGCACGGTTTGCCCGTGCAGGGGGTGGAAGTCGTGCCGATTGACGCCCTTCAGCTTTACGGCTTGGCTGTTTACGGTAAATGCGCCGTCTTCGCGTATGGCTACATCACGTAAACCTAGGTTAAAGATCAATACCTCCGTACCAGCCCGAACTTTTACATTATATAAATACGGATCTTCCGCACTCCAAAAGCGCGGGTTTGAAATTGAGAACCCAGCCTTCCCCTCACCGTTATCATCAAGCACAATGTCGTTCCTCCGACCGGCAAGCTCCACAATTACGGCAAGCCCAGGCGAGCCGGAAAGCTCCGCGGTAACAACCCCGCCTTTTTGGCGGAGAAAAACGTCCCACACATGCTCCTTGTCACGCGCCAGCAGGTAGACATCACGAAAAACACCGGAAAACCTCCAGCAGTCTTGATCTTCAAGGTATGTTGCGTCGCAATATTTCAAAACGAGGACGGCTATACGGTTCTCCCCAATTTTTGTAAACCCCGTAACGTCAAACTCCGCAGGTACGCGGCTACCTTTACTCATACCCACGTACTCGCCGTTTACCCACAATCCAAAAACACTATTTACCCCTTCAAAAAAGAGGAAGTGCCGTTTATCGGCAAAGTCGCCGCTTATGTATAGATCACGGACATATACGCCGCATGGGTTATCGTGCGGCACAAATGGCGGGTCGCATGGTATCGGATAGTTTACGTTGGTATAATGACAACGGTCGTACCCTTCCATCTGCCAGCAGGACGGCACGCGAAGATCATCCCACCCCGCGGTATCATAATCTGCGGCAAAGAATCCTTTAGGCAAAGCATGTACACCTTGCTCCTTATACAAAAAACGCCAATTCCCCCCCGCATTTATTAAACGGGTAGACTGTTCTCTATAAATATTGGCCCATATAAGGTCGGTTGGCTGAACATCCGCGGCGTACGGTATGTAATAAGATCTCGGTGCGGCGCGGTTCGTGTTTGTAACCCGTGGGTTTTCGTGGTGCAGTAAATCTAAAATTTGGGTAGAAATACGCATAGTATCCTCCTCATAATCTTTGTTTAGATATATTATATCAGAAATATCCGTGCCTGTCAGTAATTTTATTAATTCTTTATTTACATGTTATAGCTATTCAACTTGAAAACGGTCTTTGTTTTCAAGTTGAACCTTACAGTAATTACACCTTATCGGACCATTTTATGGTTTAACGAGTATATCATGCTGAAAGTATGAACTTTGCATTGACATAAATGTGATCTTGTTCGCCAGTTTCAACTATCATCGCAAAGTTTCAATCGTTAATCCATTCATACGCGAAAGCGCGAACAGCACGTCGTGCAGGGCGGGTAGCTCCATGTTGAAATCAATGCCGAAGGCGGTGGAGTAAACGGCGTCCAGCCCCTCTGCATCGATCAAGTCGTACAACTCCAGAACAGTATCAAGCAAGTTCAGCTTGCCTTCCAGCTTTGGCGTCAGCACTTTGCGGAGGATAAATGCAACCGCCGTCAGTTGTAGTTTCGAAACGATCGTGTCTAGTTTTGATATGTCCGCTTTATACTCCCCAACGACGATTTCGTCTTCGCCAACCGTGATAACTTCGCGAATGCGGTTGGTCTCGATATCCTTTTTCAGCGTCATTATCGCCTTTGCTCGCAACACGCGGCTCTGCTGCCATTCGATCAGCTCTTTGTCTGCCGCATCAAAGAAACTGAAGTCCTGCTGCCTGGTGGCGGCCACTTTGGCATTGTAATTGTGGATGACGTACCGATCCATTATATACACATTGTCCGCCAAATCCAGGTAATCACTGCTACCTCCAATGATCAGCACAGTGGATACGCCTGTATCCCTATAAATTTGGCGCACACGGTCGGTAAACGGAACTATCGGGTCATTTTTGATAATACCCTTCATTCGCGCATCACGGATCATAAAATTCGTGGCGGTCCTGTCCTCGTCAACCAGCATTGCACCACAGCCGAAGGCGAGTGCCTCTATGATGTTAGCCGCCTGGGACGTAGAACCACTGGCGTGCATTGTGGTAAAGCGCCGTGTTTGTAGGTTGCCAACATTACGGATAAATGGCGAAATGTCAAGGTTTGTCACGCATCGCCCGTCTTCGGCGATAACCTTGCACGCGCTGTTGATAGTCAGGCAATACTCCCGCCCGTCACCGGGTATGTGGTCGTAAATGCCGTGGAGCATGGCGTCCAACAGTGTTGATTTGCCGGAATAGCCACCGCCGGTGATGACCGTAACACCCTCCTTGACCGCCATACCTGTGAGTTTATGCCCGCCTGACAGCGTAAGCGTTACCTCGTCCTCGGGCGGGGACTTAAATGGCACGGCGTTTGTCATCGCCCCGCCGTCGTCGCTCCTTGGTAAAATACTACCGTTTGCCACAAAACTGACGTAGCCACTTTCGGCGAGGATGCGGCGGACTTCTTGCTGGCGCGTGTATACGGCTGCTTTCCGCAAAAAATCCCTCTTGTCGAAGTCGCGCACGAAACTACGGATTGTTCGGGCGAGGTGCTTCTGCACCAGTTTCATCGATATTTTGCCGTTGACGACGTTGCGTTTCGCTGCCATTAGCACCGCAAAACGGATGGTGAGTGAGATGTAAACAACCCCTTCCTTAACAAACGAACTGTTGCGCAAAAGAATTTTCGCGCCCGGCTCGTGGATGAAGATGCGACCGGAATACTTTTCCTTCCCAGTGGCGTTCCCTTTCTCGAGACGTATCGTCTCAAGTAGCTTTCCAAACTCGCGCAGGCAGTAGTCCGCTGTGAAGATGTCGGTTTTGCCGCCAATTGGCTGCAAGCCTAGTAGTTCCAGCGGAAAGCTGATCATGAAGCGTACAAACTCCGGCGCACTACGGTCTGTCTCACCGCATTTGATCGTCACGCCTTCGTAATCCGTTGTCCTTTCGTCAAAGTTGTATGTGTCCACGCCGGTGTACAAGCGGCGTATGGCTGTCACATCTTCTAAATGGCATGAGCCTATTGCATTTATTAGCTTGTTGATAATTTCGTCCTCCAATTTTATTTGCCGAATTGAATCCCGGAAGGGTACAAAAAAACGCACCTTAAACGTGCGTCAAAATACACTATCTAAGATCAAGGTTGCTGTTATTTAGTTCTAGTCTGCTACCACCATAAATGTGCTTTGCGCTTTCTTCATTACGACCAACTCCTTCAATAAAAAATAGAACAGCCTCAGCATACCACGCTGTAGCTGTTTTGTCAAGAAAATGTTTCGTTGCTATATCAATTTATTTGCAAACCGCATTTAAAGCTTGCGTAATATGCCGTTTTATGATATGCTGTTCGGTAATGGTTTACAATTTAATTGTCCTGCATATATATAAATATATTTATGTTATGTTTAGTGGGGATGATTGAAATGCGTTTTTTTGACTTTAAGCAAAAAGAAGTTATAAATGTTAAGGACGGTTCGCGCCTTGGCTTTGTCAGCGATATAAAGTTATGCAGCGAAAAGGGCCATTGCAAACAACTCATTATACCGGGTCCTGCCCGCGTCTTCGGCTTTTTCGGCCGCGAGCAGGAATACAGGGTAGATTGGGAGCACGTAAAGCAAGTCGGCGACGACCTGATCCTCGTCGAATGCGAACCGGACAAACTACTGAAGAATATTGAAGAGGAATAAAGTATGAAATGCCCATTTTGCGGCGAATTGGACAGCAAGGTTACAGACACGAGGCTACTTGAAGACGGCGCGGTCACGCGGCGCAGGCGGCTTTGCGAGGCCTGCGCCGGCCGTTTTGTTACGCACGAGAGGTTGGACAGCCTGCCAATATCCGTCATCAAGCGCGGCAGGCAATCCGAAATCTTTGATAGGGATAAGATATTAAAAAGCGTTATGCGCTCTTGCAACAAGCGGCATGTTACCCTGCCGCAGATGGAGGCCCTCGTCGCCGATATAGAAGCCACGGTGATCAACTCCGGCAAAAAAGAGATCGAGTCGCGCGAGATAGGCGACCTCGTCATGCAGCGCCTGCGCGAGTTGGACGAAGTCAGCTACGTGCGCTTCGCGTCGGTGTACAAGCAGTTCCGCGACGTGGATTCGTTTATGCAGGAGCTGGCCGGGCTGATTAGTGAAAGAAAGTAACGTAACCGTTATCACGAATCGCAAGCGAAGCGATCCAGAAGTAATGCCGGTACATATCAGACTTATTTGAGTTGCTTAGTTTAAACGTCGCACCGTCATTCCTGCGGAAATCGGAATCTACCGTTATAACAGATACATTGTAATTATTACACCAGATAAAATGAACGAAACCAATGAATTATGGCGAGACTTTATTAATGATAAATATGATGTATACATTTCTCAAGTAGTCATTGATGAGATAGAGAGATGTCCTGAACCAAAACAAGGTATGCTGCTTGAAAATTTAAAACTGATAAAGTTTCAAATCTTGCCCGAAACAGATGAGGTAATCAACCTAGCCAACGAATATGTTAAATGTGGCGTTCTTAAAGAAAAAAGCATAGCCGATTGCAGGCATATCGCACACGCTGTTGTATATCATTGCGATGCTATTGTATCTTGGAATTTTGAGCATCTTGGAATTTTGAGCATCTTGGAATTTTGAGCATCTTGTAAATTTTAAGACAATAAATAAGGTAAAAGTGGTAAATGCAATGTTTCATTACAAAGAAATGAGTATAATGCCACCTACAATGTTTTTAGAAAGGGAAGGTTAATAGTGAAAACCAGCATAGCGATGGACGATATTAGGAAAATCCGTGATGAAAATTCACTTAAATACCTTTCTCAATCTTCCGAAGAAAGGGAGAGAGAAAGACAGAAATCATTGGAGTGGTTTATAAAAGCTATTGGTAAACCAATTGAGATTGTGGGAAAGGTAGAATCTACGATGTAAGCTGTGAACGGTGCAAATAACGAGGTTTGAAAATTTCGCCACCAAAACATCAACGCTAAGATAAAATGGCGTACCGGCAGAATATCCAAAACAAATGGCGCACTTATGTACCATCGTAAGGTGGTATGTGCGCAAAGCATATATTGTCAATTGAATAGAGGAATATCAAATGGACAAGCGGAAGTATCAAGGATCGGAGAAAACCCCACATGAAGTAATTGAAATATTGTCGGATGCAGAACAAAGAAAAGTGCTTTTATTTATAGACCTTGGGCTTGAGTTAAAGTGTAAAGTTCAAACAAGATATGCTCACGCCAATAAATACTGGCGATGTGTTTTTTTCAAGAAAAAACCTCAAAGGGTTCTCTTTACAGTTGAATGTACTGATGAATGGTGGCGAGTAAAAGCCTGTTTGTGGAACATGGATGCTTACCGCGATTACTTAAGTTCATGCAGTAAAAAAATCAAAAATGAAATCCTAAGTGCTTATGATTGCAAATCATGCAACAGCCATTGCAAAGGTGGCGCAGGTTTTTCATTTGAAGATAAACAGTACCAAAAATGTGTTGGTGTGGTTTTTTATTTTTCAAGTTTGGCTGATGAAGATTGGAATTATGTTGCAATGCTGATAAGAAAAGAACTTGAAGCCAGCAACCATGCAAAATAACTTATCAGCGTTATTTCCACCCTTCACAACACACATCTTATATCGCATCAGTATACAAGCAGTTCCGCGACGTGGATTCGTTTATGCAGGAGCTGGCCGGGCTGATTAGTGAAAGAAAGTAGCGTAACCGTTGTCTGCCGTTATAACAGATACATTGTAATTATACAACGCTATCTGAGAATGGTGTAAATAACGCAATACTGGCTGAACAACGCATTAACTAAGCTAAAAATCCTAATGGCGCACTTATGTACCACAAACGAGTGTAGTACGTGCGTAAAATAATTGTAAGAAGGTGACAAGATTGAAAATAGGTATAATTGCCGATGTACACAATAATGTAGTAGCTCTCGAAGTAATTCTTAAAAAATTTCAAGCCGAAAAATGTGACGGTGTTATTTGCTGTGGTGATATTATTGGGATTGGTCCATATCCCGAAGAAACCGTTTCGGCACTAATCAATATTCCTAATTTGCTAGCTTGTGTTAAAGGTAATCATGAGCGTTATCTTATTGAAGGCA
>WQWB01000034.1 GCA_009785555.1 Defluviitaleaceae bacterium
CAGGCGGATTGGGTAAGCGGTATATTGGACAAACAAGCCGCCGCCAACCCGCGCCACATCGCCGAGTTTATCATACAGACTGCGCAAAAAGCCGCGCACGGCGATCGTAAGGACGATATGACGGTACTTGTGGCGAAGGTAGCGGAGTGATTATTATATTCATAATTAGTGATACATATATTCTATTAAAGGAGTTTATATTATGATTACTTTATCAACTTTATCAAACGACACAATGGTTTCCATTGATTTTGTTTATGTTTTGCATCGATTGGTTCAAGCAAAAGATAAAAATGACATTGAAGTGGAGGCAATTATAAAATCCTCAATTCAAAGATTAAATAATTGTAAATTTAATAAAAACCTACCATTTGAACCAATAATGAATGTAGGTGAAATAAAACAAATTTTTCAAGATTTTATTGAAAATCCACCTCCATTAAGGCTTTATAATTGCACAGACAATTATAATACTATCTAATTATTAGGTAGCATATATTTATTTTTTTTGTTTAAATAACTAATAAACTCTTCAGGCGTTATTTTGTAAACATTAACAAAATCTTTGATTACATCATCAAATGTTTTTTGTATGTCCATATGAGATAATAAATATAATTTGTTTGAAAGTTGCTTAAAGCGTTTTTTAGTTTCTGCTGTCTTCTCTCCAATTATTTCTGAAAGTTTAACAGAAATAACTATAGAAAATACAGGGCGAAGGCCATTTCTTCGCTGATTTATATTATGGTTAAATACGCCAGGCGTTATTACGATAAAATCAGTCCAATTTTCCACACCAAAGCCTACAAGTGATTTGTTTAGCGAAAAAATTCTAGGAATAGGATTACCTTCATTAAAGGCCTCTGCAGTTATTAATAAGTTATCTTTATCGTCTTTCCATTCATAACATCTATTACTTGGATTTTGATTAATATGGTTTTCGCTTCTGATTATTGGGAGATAACAACAATCTTTTGAAGGATATGAATTATTAATGTTTGCATTCTTATGTGCTCTTATAATAACCCGAACCGTATCGTCCTTAAAAATCAATCCAAAGCTTTTTAAGAATGCGCTTGAAATTAGTTCTAAGTAACTTATAAAATCCTCGCACTTAAAATCATTATAAAATTCATTGCGACGCTTATCTCCACTAGTATCATTAAAGTGAATGTTTAAAGTTTCGTCAACATATAATTTATCCAATTCAGGAAAAAATATAGAATTATCAGTATATTCACAATTTATTTCATCGGAAAATGAAGTGAATTTTTCTATCAACTTCAAAATTACTTCTCTGATATGAACGATGTCTTTAGGCGTATGATTATTTATTAAAGGAGTTTCATCAAAAGAAGTAGCAACTATTGCCGCCAAATTATGGTTTCTAAATTTTTCTTTACCAGATGGTGATAGTTCTGCAGACTTCAATATTTTTAAATATTTATGTAATTTTCCAATAAGAAGCATTTTTTGGAGACTTTTCTTGCACCCTTCTTTAAATGCAACTTGACATTCAGCAGTTTCTTTCAACTTAAATAATACATCATGGTCAACATAAAAATCTCTTAAAATGCTATCTTCATTTTGCACTTTGGGCTGAATGAACGGTTGCCCTTCTACAATCCATGGATATACTATTCTATTTGTATTATCTCCCATAAAACCAGCATCTACGGTAAATCCATCGGCTTCTGTATTGCTTTTATACATCGAAACTGAATATATATTTTTTGAACGATTAAAGGTATAAATTGAATATGCGCTTTGGTCATTATCCCTGTCTTTTTTTGGATACGCGCCGATACCAGTTTCAAGGCATATTACTTTTCGCGTCTTTTTAGAAAAACTTACAATCTTTCTTTCATGTGTATGTCCATGAAAAAAGAACTCGGCATTAAATCCAGATTTCGAAAGCAAATCTTTTTTTATATCTTCTTCATCCATAAATTGCAAAAAATCTAATGGATAATGACTAAGGCAAAATGTTACGAAATCTTCTTCTGTAATATCTTCATCATTTTCTATTATTTCTTTAACGCTCTTCAGATATTCGTTTCTAAGCCGTACTCTTTGATCTACACCTATCAACAAACGACGACGCTCAACATCTTCAAGCTTACCTGCCGCCACAAATGATGTATTTAGATTTATAAATCCCAATACTAAATCTGAACGTTCTTCTTTTTCGTTATTGGACGTATAGAATTCAGATTTAATAGTTTTAAAATCAACATTACATGAATCTTCAATAGGCTTCTTATCTTCTTTACATATTTGTTTAAATATATCATAAATCTTATTTACTAATGTAATGTAATCTTGAAATGAAGGCTTTATTTTATCCCAATGTTCTTTATTTCCGGGCTTTATCTTTTCCCAATAAGCAACATTGTCAAAATCTTCACCTCCTAGTGCTTTTTTATTTTTATCTGTTTTTTCTTCATCGCCAGATGCTTTTATGTAAGAATAATCTTGTAAAGCTATAGAAAATTCTTTTAATTCTTCAAATTTTTCTATTTCAGAGTTGCTAGATATAACCTTTTCATGATTACCAGGACATATTTGAATATCAATTAATCTACTTTTCGCATCTCTTGACATAAATATAGAAAATAGATTTTTAAAGAACAATAATGTAGGGTTATTTTCTACATCATTTAAATCTCCAAAATCAGCTTTATCAACAATATCACCCGTAATAACAATGATAACATTTTGCATAGTTTTCGTTCGAGCATTAATATCTATAATTAGATTACGTATAATTGCAAATTCTTTAGCTACATTGTAATCTTTTCCAGTACTATTTTTAATATGCAAATCTGCTAAGTGAATAATATTAAATTCAGCCATGATATCATTCCTTTGATTTATTATTTAAAACAAATTATAACATTGATTTTTGTATTTGTCAATTGATTTTTTACATTTTATTAACAAAATATATAAAAATCGATAAAATTTTTGCTTGACATTATTTAAAGTTTGATGTATACTTTTGAAAAGTAAATAAAACTTGTTAGGTGAGGCTCCTAGAAGAACACAGGCTACTGCCCTATTGCCGTCGAGAGACGCAGGTTAGGGTATAACAGGCATAGTCGGATTAAGGCATTGCATAATGTAGCTGACTTTACTTAAGTTAATGCAATTTAAGTAAGTCTACGTCTTTTAGTGCTAAAGCTCGTACGAGGGGTTAGGTTTTTTTGATTGTGCGTGGTACACGCACGTTAGATAGGCGGCCCTTTACGGCCGTTTTTTTATCGTTATAAACTAACAGTGTGGATAGGAGGGATATGATGGATTCTGACGGTAGTAGTTGCCGAAGTAAATATTTTGGCAGTCGTTATAGAGTAAAATTGCGGATTGTTTGGTTTGGGTTGTTCGTATATGTTCCATCATACCCAACTTGTCTTATGACGTGATTTTACTTCCCGATTGCCGCCGAAATTACATAATAAAAATCGGAGGTGTAACATCGTGAAAGAATTAATCTTAACCCATATCGAAAACAAGGATATGGAAGCCATGAAAATAACATTGGCAGCTGCGGAAGAAATGGAAATCCTGTACGCTTTCCATAATTTAAGCTCTGAGGAGCAGGTTATCGTATTTAGATTATTGTCTAAAGATCATGCTCTGCGCGTGTTTGAGGACTTGGACACGGACGAACAGCAAAACCTGCTTCGCGCGTTTAAGGGTGACAAGGCGGCTGAATTTTCGGATTTCGTAAACGAACTAGCGCCAGACGACAGGGTGCGCCTATTGGATGAGTTGCCGGCATCTGTGGCAAAGCGTCTAATCAACGCGCTCTCGCCGGAGGAGCGGGCAAGTACGAACCTGTTGATGGGCTACGCACCGGAAACCGCCGGGCGTGTAATGACGACGGAGTTTATATCATTAAAGCGGGATATGACGGTAGAGCAGGCACTGGAAAAAGTGTCCGCGCAGGCTAAGGATAAAGAAACAGTATACACCCTTTTCGTAACGGATGAATCCAAGAAGCTCGAAGGCGTACTTACGTTAAAAGGCCTACTTATCGCACGGAGCGCGAAGGGTACGAATACCGGCAAAACCGACGGCAACACGCGTGTCGGCGACATAATGTCCAAAAACGCGATATGCGTGCTTACGGACACGGACCAGGAAGAAGTCGCCCGCATACTTCAAGAGTTGGACCTGCTGGCCATACCGGTTGTCGATAAAGAGCAGCGCCTCGTCGGTATCGTAACGATCGACGATGCAATCGATATCCTTGAAGAGGAGGCAACGGAAGATATTTTCGATGCTGCAGGCTTTATAGATATAGCCGGTAAGGAGTCTGACCGGAGCGAGCTGCTGATAAAAGGTAACATATTAAAGATATGGGCGGTACGCTTACCATTTTTAATCATCACGCTTGCGGCTGGTATGGCGGCCGGCCTTATCCTTGAAGGGTTTGAAGCGATATTAGAGAGCGTCGTCGTGGTAGCTTTCTTTATTCCGTTGATTATGGATATGGGCGGCACCGTCGGTACCCAGTCGTCTACCGTATTTGCGCGTGGTGTTGTGCTTGGGCATATTGACGTAAAATATTTCCTGAAGCCTTTCATAAAAGAGCTTAGCGTCGGTGTTTCCATGGGTGCCATGGTTGGCGCGGTAGCGGGTATAATCATTGGTTTTTGGTTGGGTATGCCCAGGCTTGGCTTCGCTGTTGGCTTTTCCCTCGTGGCTACGATGACTTTGGCTGCGGTTTTGGGCTTCTTAGTTCCTTATATCTTAATAAAACTAAAAGTGGATCAAGCGGCCGGCTCTGCGCCGATAATTACGTCAATTAAGGATATTTCCGGGCTATTTATCTACTTTGGGCTTGTTATACTCTTGATGGGATCCGCATATTTTGAGCCAAACTATGAAATTACCGGCAAATACGTAACCGTGGACGGCGTACATTTCTTCATAGACCTTGAGGAAGAAACGGCGATTGTATTGCCTACTGGCGATAGCAATATAAACGTTGTCATCCCCTATGAAATTAGCATCGGCGGTGAGACATTCCCTGTGTTTGAGGTTAGCGGAGACGGTGTAGATTAATATTGTGGTAGGGGCGGCAAATTGCCGCCCCTACTTTTATGTTGCGGGCTAAATTACAGCTCCGTAACTAGAAGTCGTTCCACCGTTATCGTAGAGCCGCGTCCAGGTGCCGGATGTACCGGCCCAGTAACACTGAAACCTTGTTTAAACGCGTCAATATATTCGTTTTCAAGCGTCGCGACACGCAATTCACCGTTTACGCGCACGGCCATAACGGTTTTAGCTAAAATCCATTCCACATCAACGTATTCATTGGATGGGATGCGCGTTGCGCCTTTATAATAATGCTCGTTCATTACGGCCAGGTCGCTTATCCAAAGCGAGTCTTCGCCGCCGGTCCATTCGTCTCCGTAGAAGTCGCCGTCGTTGCCCGCGCCGTTAAGGTGCATCCATGCGCCCCATATATGGTTTTGTAAATCCGCATCCGAACGAATCCCTCCGCCTTCGCGCCCGCCGTAATATAGGCGTAGATTCGTACTGTCGGTTTTTGCGCGCATCTGTATCTTTATCGGCGCGGTGAAGTGCCTCTCTGTTGCAATTAAGCCGTTGCCGCTGGTTGGGCAAAAGGCTACTAGCTTACCGTCTGGCGTGTAGCTTACCTGCAAGCCATCGCGCACCGCGCCTTCGTTTGGTATCATGGTTTGCAGGTCGATCTCTACAGGCGTTTTGTTGGCCGCTTCTTTCTCCACACGCTCCAGTTCCGCCTTTGCGGCAGCAAACTTGCGGGTCACATCCGCTTCGCTGTCCACGGGTACCCAAAGCTGCGAAAGGTTGGTGCCGTCAGGGTCTTTGTTTATATAGCACTCCATTGCGGGAAAGGATGTTTGCGCCCGTCGGTAATCGCTGCTTGGCATCCATTCCGTAAATACGCGCTCGCTTATATTATTGTCATCCGCAGCATTCTCAACGACAAGCCAACGGCAGGCCTTTACGTGATGCTTAACAAAGCCTTCTGGCGGATCCGCATCGGATATTGTCGCGATAAGGTATTCTACCGTACCGAGGTAATTGCGGGTATACATCCCGTACACTTCGGTTGCGCCGTCTTTTGCCAATGACTTTAACTGAGCCAACTGCTCGGCACTAGTTTTTGCCCATAGTTTGGGTACCTCATTGAAGACGTCCCAATCGTTTTCCTCCGTTAGGCGGAAGATGTGTTTGATGCCGACCACATTAAATGCGGGGCGGTCCATGATCCTGAAGTTCATCTCATTTACTCCTTTAATGGAGAGGACGAATTTGAGAGGCGCGAAATGCTTAAGCGCCGCGTCCGATTTGCGTGCTGCCATAGGTGTACACCCGTGCAGGGCCACAAAGGCTCGCGTAAACGCCGCCGGTGAATCGTAACAGTACGCCATCGCTATTTCGATAATCTTTGCATTTCCGCGCTTTATATCCAGCGCGGCGCATGTTAGCCGCCTGCGCCGCACATATTCCGAAAGTGATATCCCCGTCATAAACGAGAATATACGCGAAAACTCATGCACCGAGCACCCAACCATACGCGCCAGGATTTCATGTTGTATCGGTTCGGTGAGGTTATCTTCGATATAACACACAACGCGGTTCATACTCTTAAGCCAATCCATGCCGCCCCTCCTCTCCTATACAGTAAGTATACAGGATATCTTAAAACGTTTCTTTGCAGTTTATGTTATGTTTGAGCAAGAAAAGTTAAATTTAAAACGGTAAGGCAAAGTTTCCGTTTTAATTGGTCTATAAAAATGCTGATTCGTCAATTATAATCCAACAAAGATACCGTGTCAATCTCAAAGTAACTCCTCTTAAAGTAATCGCATCTTATTGGATCATTTTATGTTTTGACGAGCATAATCAATAAGTTAGTGATACAATTCTATGTGAAATTATATAATATTGATTGTATATTTTTTGCCTGTGTGATATACTTATCCTTGTAAAATGGAATGCAAAAGGAGAGAAACGAAAATGAAAAAACATGGAAAGAGGCTTCTAACGGCACTTCTTGTGGCTGTTGTTTTGTTTAATGCAATACTTGCCGTACCGACGGAAGCGGCTTACCAAGACATGCTGCCGGACGCAGTGTATGGGTACTTAGATGAACGGTTTTCCGAAGAACATATCGAGCTGAACTTTTTGACTGCAACGTTATTCGGCGCAGTCGGCATTCAGGGATTCGATGGCGAATATGCATTAAGCGATGATCCCAATGAAATTGTTGAGATTATTGTGCAGTTCGTTACACCGCCTATGGTTGCGCTACGTTTGCTGGATGAACGCGGGCAGTCCATAGGACGATCCTTTGGCGGAGAGACGTTTGAGCAACAGGCATTGTCCGCTCATCACGCGTTTGGTCAGCAACTGGGGCAGATTGCAATGCCGTTTGGCGTGGAGGGTAGCGTGGAAATCTTCGCGGAAACCCACCGCCTGTTCAACGGAGTACATATGCGTGTACCGGTGTGGATGGTGCCGGCGATAGCCGAGTTGCCAGAGGTGTTCGCCGTTACGCCGCATTATATCGAAACCCCGCCGTGGTTTGGCGTTGGCGGCACACTGCCGGATATGCCCGCTGTACCTCTGGATTGGTCTATACCAACACCCTCGCCATCGCCGTTTTTTATCAACCCTTATTTGATGTGGGGTTCGAGGTCTTCTCTAAATATTGACTACATACACCAAACGCTTGGGATTACAGGTTACGGCGTACGTGTGGCTATTTTAGATACTGGAGTTGACTATACGCATCCAGAATTTGAAAGGTTTTTGGATGAACATGGGAGGATAAGGGGTTGGGATCTTCACTGGCCGCACTCATATTCTGACGACGAAGGAACAGGTTGGCACGGTACATTAACCGCCGGCGCGGTTATCGGGATGGCCCCAGAAGTGGAATTATGGTCATTCCGTAGGCATGGTAGCGGTTCATCGACGACGCTTACAATGCTGGAAGCATTGGACTTGGCGTACTCAATAGAACCGGATATTATCTATACATGGGGGATGGGGAGAAGTCTCTTCGACCCGCAAACCGCCGCGGTAACTTTAGCGGTAGAGTCGGGCATCATAGTTGTTGTTGCCGCTCATAACTTCGGGCCACAACCGTTTTCTGTTTTGAGCCCAGGCTCAAGCCCGCTAGCCATAACCGTCGGTGCGGGTACGTTTGGTTCTCTGCTGGGGGAGCCTCGCGACGTCGTTGAATCGTTCTCCGGCCGCGGGCCGGTGTTACATAGTTATCATATTAAACCAGACATTATTGCGCTTGGAGGCGGGGAGATATCAACTGTAGGGTCTGATATTGGTGAACACTGTGATTATGACCTGTACGACAGTTATGCGTGGTTTAGCGGTACTTCGCTAGCAAGCCCGATTACGGCGGGTATCGTTGCGCTTTTGGTAGAGGCGTTCCCGCACGACACTCCTGCAGAGATAAAAGCGCGTTTGATGAATACGGCAAGGCCAATCGCAGACGATGGTATAAACTCGCTGGGTGTGTTTGCCACGGGGGCGGGTTTTGTAAACCCATATGCAGCTTTAACGAGAAATGACGGGGCATTCGCTTCTGTGGTACATCCGGTTCCAACATTTTCAAATGAATGGACCGTGTTTGAACCGAGGCAAATGGCTTCGCTAAGCTTCGGGTTTGTTGACAGGTCAAGATTTGGCGAAAGCAGCCCGATGACAATAACCATAAACAACCCTGGTGCAGGGACATGGACACCAGCCGTTTATTTTAACGGTGATTCCGAAGGGGTTACTCTAAATGTCATACCCACCGTCACCGGTGCAAACACTTTTACGGCGCAGATGTTTTTTTCACATTATGCGCCCGAAGGGTTTTATCAAGGGCATCTGATTTTTACAAATGGTTCTAGGGTTATAACCATGCCGTTTGCGGTGTTTTTTGCCGGGGAGCCGGTGCCGTATGTTATAACCGTAGAGATGCATAACCCAACTACGAACCATGTGGTTATGACTTCGGAAGAAGGCCGGTTTGTGTCTGATGCGACTGGATTTCTGTCTGTTGAGGTTATGTCACGCCAAAACATAACGCTTCAGGCGAGTGCAAATTTCAGCCATTGGGAGGTAATTGAAGGGTATACGTTACAAATTGACGATATTAGCCAAACTACAACATTTATAATGCCTAGCGAAAATATTAGGATTCGTGCGGTGTTCAGGCCGGTTATAACAACGAGAGCACTTCCTCGCGGTACTGTCGGAACGGGGTACAGATATCAAATCCAAACCATTAACTTCCCTGACGCAAGAATTAGGTGGCTTGCTTTTGGTGAACTTCCGGAAGGGCTGACTCTTGACGAAAACACAGGCGTTATATCAGGCATACCGACAGCGTCGGAAACCCGTAGTTTCGTGGTTAGGGCTGACTACTGGAATGGATCGAGGTATGTGTACCTTACCTCGCAACCCTTTGTAATTTCGGTTTTTGAACTTTCCGGTTGGCCGCTTATTACATCGACAAGGCTTCCTTTTGGTTCGGTCGGTGTAAGCTATGAATACCAAATCCAAACCAGTAACTTCCCCAGTTCGGCGGTTGTCTGGAGCATTGTCGACGGTGAGCTTCCGGCAGGGTTAAACCTAAATGAGGATACAGGTGTTATATTTGGCACCCCGCTGGATACGGAATCACGTACCGTAACGATCCAAGCTGATCATTTGCACGGTACCCAATGGGTTGTGCTTTCCGCGCGGACTTTTACCATTACGATTGCCGAACATTATACGGTCGACGTGGAATTGGTCGGCCCTGCTGTAGGGCAAACAGTTCGGGTAATTACTGAAGGTGATATTTTTAGCGCGCCGCCTCCCCACGGTGCCGAACCTGGCCTTTTGATAACGGTTTGGGCTACGGACGCGCACATTATCGATAGTTGGGAAGTTGTAGGCGGAGACGTGCAGCTTACTAAGTGGGTTGAACAAAATATTGCGCACGCGTCATTTATAATGCCTCAAGAACATGTATCTATCCGCGTAATATATGCCTTGCCGGCGGCGTCCATTACGGCAACCATGTTTACCGTAAGCATCGTGAACGAATTCTTTATGATGGTGTTGTCATCTAACGCTCATAGCACGGTAAGGTGGACGGTGGTGGAAGGCAATTTGCCGCCGGGTTTATACTTAGATCCAGTACCTTCTAGCATGCGCTTTATCCAAGGTACGCCAACAACGGTTGGTACGTACGACTTTACCCTGGCCGTTTACATTACAAATTTTGACGGCAGCGAAACAAGGCTCGGCTATCGCGCTTTATCCGTCACGATAGAGCCAAACCCAAATGAAATATTATTGTCTTTAACCCCACCGGCTGATAAAAGGCTTAACCAGGCCGTGTCTGTATACGGCGATGTAATAGCGCTTTTACCTGCAACCGTGGCGGTTACAACCAACGGCGAAACTACGGCTTTGCCTGTTATATGGACGTTTGAAGGTGTGTTCGATGCGGCGGAAGAAGCGGAAAACATATTTACATGGACGGTGCAGCTTGGCGATATCATGCCGGGTGATGTGCCTGTAACGGGTACGATAACCGTAAATAATGGCCTTCTATCACCTCCGACGGGGATAACCGGAATAACGTTGGTTATTGCGGCGATGTTCACCTTAACTGTATTTTCGGTAGGATTATGGTGGGCGGCTCTACGCCGTAGGGCACGCGTCTAATAAAAGAACAAGCGGCGGCGGAAGGTTATCTTTTGCCGCCGTTTATTTCTTTGCTGTGTTAGCAATACAGACTTATATGGTAACGTAACAAAAAATCGGGCTTTCTATTTTACTAGAAAGCCCGATAATCCAATGTTTTTACTAGCTGAGCTGCCTGGATTTGAACCAGGGAATGCCAGAGTCAAAGTCTGGTGCCTTACCGCTTGGCGACAGCCCAATGGCGTACTATAATGTATTGACTACAACGCCGAATCATGATATCATATAAATTATTAAATGTCAAGCATTTTTTTGGAGGTTGTTTATGAGTGAAGAAATAATTTCGAAAAAGCCTAAGGAATCAGGGTTTTGGTTTTGGCTGACGAATATTTTCCTATACCATTATAAGATACATATTGCGGTTTTCGTTTTTCTTTGCTTTGCGTCATTGTTTTTATTGATGAACTACTGCACGCGTCGGCAGCCGGATTTTAGGTTTGCCATAGTATCCGGTGAGACGGTTTATACTTGGCAAATAGAGCTGATTGAGGAGTTTTTCGAAGCGCATGGCATTGATGCGGCTGGTACGGCATTTATTTCGACCGTTGGGGTAGTAAACAATTTTGTGCACCGTAATATAAATTTAGCATTGATAAACCCGGAGTATACGCTGTTTGTTGTTGGGGAGTCAATGCTTCATATATTTGAAGAGCACCGCCAAATATTTTATCCGGTGCGGATTCTTGGTTTTGAGCCGTCTGCTGTGGGATCCGTTTTCGTGGACATATCATATGTTGATATGACATATGTTCTGCAGCTGACCGGCGAACCGCTGTATGCCATGATTAAGCTAACGCCGGGGCGGGATGCGTATGCGGCGGATCGCACCCGTCTAACCGTCGAATTTTTGAAGATATTTATTGGGTTTGAACGGGTTGATTAAATCTGCTTAGAGGTTAAAACCTTACCCTTAAAAACATTTGCATTTACCGATATTTTATGTTACACTAGTGGATGATGGTGAATAGTATAGAGCAAATAAATAATCACGTATAGCTGAAAAGGAGCTGTTTAGATATGGTAACGAAACTTGTAATGGCAATTATACATGATGACGACGCGTTCGGAGTTATGGACGCGATGTACGAAAAGGGTTTTAGGGTAACCAAGCTTGCGTCCACCGGCGGGTTCCTCCGTTCGGGGATGACGACGTTGCTCTGCGGAACCACGGAAGAAAAGATACCTGAACTTGTCGGCATCTTAGAGAAGAAGTGCAAAGCCCGCCGCTCCATCACAAGTGTAAATTCGCAAAGCCTTGGCACTAGCGAATCATATGTCCCATATCCCGTTGAAGTAACCGTCGGCGGTGCGAACATTTTCGTGCTTAATGTAGAAGAGTTTAAGCAAGTATAACTTATTGTTGCGTACTTTGACGTTTACCGAATATCAGAAAAGATGATAGACCCTAAGATGCTTTTGGAAAAAATATTTGCCAATGAGCGTTTTTCTCATGCGTATTTGTTTTCGGGTAATATAACGGAATGCGCCGCGCTCGCCGGTCTTGCGGCACGGATGCTGCTTTGCGAAGGCGAAGAAATTGCTAACAAACCGTGCGGTATCTGTTACTCCTGTAATGTGATATCAAATGATAACCATCCTGACCTAACGGTTATCCGCCCGGACAAGAAGACGACGATAAGCATGGAACTTATCCGTGACGAACTCACTAATATTACGCATATATTACCGTATCGAGGGCAGCGCAAGGTTTTTATCGTCGAGAATGCAGACTTTATTATATCCAAAAACCAAAATGTCCTGCTTAAGACGCTGGAAGAGCCACCACCGCATGTTATAATACTTCTCTGCGCGGAGAACGAGGATTTGCTGCTGCCAACTGTACGATCCCGGCTTTCAATTATAAAAATACCGCAAGCGCAAGCCGCTATGTATGATGGTGCGTCGGAATTATATAAAACATTGCCGGCTTTGTTGGGTAACCTGCATAGGCTTAACCATGGGGAAATCCTGCTTGAAGCCGGGAAGTATGAGGATTATAAGGATGAGGCGGGATTATTCTTAGACGCGTGTTTGGTATGGTACCGCGATGTGGCGGCGTATAATGCCGGCCACGCACTTGCGCATGAGGCTTGGCTTGCAATGGTGAAAGATGCGCCTCAATTTAACCCGCGGGCGGCGGAATATATAGAGGAAGCGCGAGCGAGTTTAAGGTACAACGCAGGCTTCCGTCTAGTATTGGATGTCCTCCTACTGAAGCTGAAAGGAATTTAAATATAGATGTCTGAAATCGCAGAAAATACAAAAACCGTTGAGATAATTGGCGTATCCTTCCGCCGCGCAGGCACGGCATATTATTTTGACCCGGGCAAAGTGGCTGTAGAACGTGATATGAAGGTTATCGTGGAAACGGCGCGGGGCGTGGAATGCGGGACGGTAAAACTTGCCAACCGCTTCGTTCCGGAAAGCGCGATCGTAGCGCCGCTTAAAAAGATCATCCGCATCGCCACCGATGAAGACTTATCACAAATCGAAAAGAACCGTGAGCGTGAGGCGGAGGCTATCCCGGTTTTTGCCGAAGCTGTGAAGCGTCACAACCTTGACATGAAGCTGGTTGACATAGAACTTACGTTTGACCAATCCAAGATTTTCTTCTACTTCTCAGCCGATGGGCGCGTGGACTTCCGCGAGCTTGTTAAGGAGTTGGTCTCTATTTTCCGTATGCGCATAGAGTTGCGCCAAATAGGGCCGAGGGATGAAACGAAGATACTTGGCGGCGTTGGCGTATGCGGGCGCGGCCTCTGTTGCGCCACATTCCTTACCGAGTTTGGATCCGTATCCGTAAAGATGGCGAAGGATCAGAACCTGTCGCTTAACCCCGTAAAGATATCTGGGGTTTGCGGCCGTCTTATGTGCTGCTTGAAGTACGAGGAAGAAACGTATGAAGAGCTTAACAAAAATCTGCCGAATATCGGCGATACAGTGAAAACGCCGGATGGAAACGGCGAGGTTATGAACGTGATGATACTGCGCCAGCTCGTCAAGGTTGCCGTGCGCAAAAAGCCGCAGGACGAGCCATCAATCGCCACTTATCCTATCAACAATATCACGCTTATAACAAAAAATGCTAAGCAAAATGATTCCAAGTGATTTAAACCTTTCGCACGGTGAAAAACTGGTGGATTTAAACCGAAACGGCTTAAAAATTGTCCAAAACAGCGAATATTTTTGCTTCGGTATGGATTCGGTCTTATTGGCCGCTTCGGCAAAAGCGTATAAGAACCAAAAAGTTGTGGATTTATGCTGCGGCGTCGGCGTAGTGCCTATCCTTATGCACGCCCGCCACGGCCGTGCGTTTTATACTGGTGTTGAAATAGATGAATACGCGTACAGTTTGGCCTGTCGCAATGTAGAGTTAAACGGGCTTTCTGATAATATACAAATGATACGGAGTGACATACGGCAAGATTTTGGCCTGCCAGACGGTTGCGCCGACGTAGTTACCGTAAACCCGCCATATTTTGAGGCGCGTAACGGTCGGCCGTTGAGCGCATCCATACCGACTGCGCGCGACACAGCCAGGGCTGAACACCTCTGCACAATTGCAGATGTGGCGCAATGCGCGGCACGCCTACTTAAATTTGGCGGTAAATTATATATTGTTTACCGTGCGGATAGGCTCGTCCAGGTGCTTGAGACCTTATCGCGGCACGATCTAACGCCAAAGCATATCCGTTACGTGCATACCTACTTAACGAGCCCGTCAAAATTGTTTATCCTAACCGCCGTAAAGAGCGCGGCCGCCGGTATCGTGGTTGCGTCGCCGCTTATCATTTATGATTCGCCGGGCGTATATAGCAAAGAAGTAAATGAAGTCTATAATTCTTAGCAAAATTACGCTTATTAAGATTATGATAGATGAGAGTTGACTAAACATTCTGAAAGGTGGTATAATAGAGTATGAAAAAAATTTATTGGATTATTTTAATGCTTGCGGCCTTGTCGCTAACAGCCTGCAGAGGTATGCGAAGTGAGGAAGAACCGAGCGAGGTGCCTGGCAACGGCGATGTATTGGCGGAGTATCCTGTCGAAAGCCCAACGCCCACCGATGTCCCAATACCAGATCCCACGCCAACATCTACCCCCGCTCCGACGCCGGTTGTGCCAACGATCGTGGTTTCTGATAATGACCACGTTATTTTCATGCCGCGTGTTGAATATATTGACGCGAACGACCGCACTTGCCCATTGGCATCCTTACTGTTCAGTAGCTTATTGTACACTGTAGAAATACCGGGTGAACCACCAACTACCCACTTTGTCGGCGCGTTAGCAAGCGATTTGCCAGAGGTATCGGAAAACGGCCTTATTTGGACATTTAATATCATGGATGGCCTATATTTTTCGAACGGCACGCCGCTTAACGCGTCATCCTTTATATCAGGCGGCGGCATGCTAAACGCCATCCGCCATGAGGACGCGACGGCCATCGTCTCCGCACCCTCACGGCTTGCACTGCAACTTAACCTTTCAGCCCCCATCCAATTTCACATTGGGCTTGGCTTGTTTAATCTTGCTGCATTACCAGATGGGGTAGCAAATCTAATTAATATAAATTACGTCGCCGAAACAGCATCGTTCGGCCCGTACCGAATAGAGCGTTTCGCGCCGGGTGAAGGTTTCGTCCTCATCCGTAACCCGTTCTACCCAAATGCATTCATACATGAGTTTGACCGCGTTATAATACTCTTTAATAACTAAGTAGCCAAGTATAGATTGGAAGTAATTTTATGTTGTCCGAAAAAAAACCAGCCGTGCTGTTCATAGATTTGCAAGAAAAGATGTTGCCCGCAATAAA
>WQWB01000035.1 GCA_009785555.1 Defluviitaleaceae bacterium
ACTAATATGCGGGCATATGAATTGACAGAGGTCAACCCGGATATAAACGCTAACGCAGCATTACGTTCGGCCACGGAGCAAGACCTATCTTTCTATCCATACTGGGTTGAAGGCGCAAAGAGCGAATTTGACGGCACGGACGACCCTAAGTTCAATGTCAGCGCTGATATCGAAGCATACCGCCACCGTATATGCGGCAATCTCTTCTTTTTGGAGATAAACGGCGCGCCCGTCTCTACGGCAGTTATCTCGAGGGAACTTGGCAGTGTATGCAACATTGGTATGGTCTACACTCCTCCGTACCTCCGCGGGCGCGGTTATGCCACAGATTGCGTCGCCGCTGTTACCCGTGTCGGCCTTGCGCGCGGATATAAGAAATGCACCCTTTATACCGATTTATCCAACCCAACGTCAAACAGCATTTATATGAAAATCGGCTACAAACCAGTATTTGACGCATCGGAGATAGATTTTGAATAGAGACCAACACGCACATATCGTAATAGGAACCGCCGGGCATATAGACCACGGTAAAACCACGCTCGTAAAAGCCCTTACTGGGCGCAATTTAGATACGCTTGATGAAGAAATGCGACGCGGCATCACTATTTCACCGGGCTTTACCTGGCTTGATTTACCTAACTCTGCAAACGATGTACGCGTCGGCTTGGTTGATGTACCCGGGCATGAAAAATTTATTAAGAACATGATAGCCGGTGCCACGGGCATAGATTTTGCCATGCTCGTCGTCGCCGCCAACGATGGCGTAAAACCGCAAACACTTGAACACCTTTGGATTTTAGAGACCTTGGGATTAAGGCACGGAGTTATAGCTCTTACCAAATGCGGTATAGCTGACGATATCATGGTAGAACTGGCTGAAGATGATATCTCCGCCACTCTAAAAGGCACATTTTTGGAAAAGGCCGAAATCGTGCGCGTAGATTCAATCAGCGGATTTGGCATCCCCGATCTTCGCACAAAACTTGCTGCTGCTGTTAATTTTGCGAATAAAAAAAACACCTCCGCTCCGGCACGGATAAACGTCGACCGCGTTTTTACAAAAAAAGGCTTCGGCGTGGTTGTAACGGGCACGGTTACTGATGGTGTTTTTGCTGTGGGTGATGACGTACGCATCTATCCGCAAGGCGAAATCTGTAAAATCCGCGGCATACAAAACCATGAAAACGCAGCAATACACGTAGCGGCCGGCCAGCGTGCGGCCATAAATCTTGCTGGGACAAAGATAACCGCTGTTAAGCGGGGCGACATACTCTCAGCAGCACAGCTACAAGGTTCCGTGTTTATTGACGTTAAGCTACGTATATTCCCCGGTGCTGTGCGCCCCGTCAAGTTTTGGGACAGGCTCCGCCTTTATATCGGTACGCGTGAGATTTTTTGTCGCGTCGTTCCCCTTACCCTTAAGGAAATTAAACCGGGTGAAGAGGATTTTTGCCAGCTACGTATAGAAAGCGGCCAAGCGGACTTATTCTGCAAAAAAGACGACCACTTCGTAATCCGCCATTTTTCGCCGATGGAAACTGTCGGCGGCGGCATAGTCGCGAACCCAAACCCCACACGCCACAGCCGTATGACGGAGGCGTTACAAACCGCTTTATTGGCGATAGAATCCGGATGCGACAACGATATCGTGCTTGAATATATCAAAGCCAACCCAGGAAAAGGCAGTAAAGTTATTACTGATTATACAGGCAAACCTTTAGCCGATATTTCCGATATTTTACATAAATTAGAAAATTCGGAAGAGATTACGCAAATCTCCGGCTCTTATTTCCATTCAAGCTTAATAGGAGATATAAGGGACACGATTCTTGAAATCTTAGGTTACTACCACAAAACACAACCATTAAAACCAGGTATGCCAAAAAGCGAGCTTTGTTCAAAGGTTTTGGCTATATTTAAGTTGATAAACCAAAAGCAGTTAGACGAACTGCTTACCCGCACGGAAAGAGAAGGATTAATAACACTCTATAATAGCTGTATAGCCCTTCATTCATTTGAAGTCAAACTCTCCGATAAACAGAAGCGTATATGCAATGAAATCGAAAAGATATTAATAGACGCGGGTTTCGCGCCGCCAACTGTCGCCGACCTCACTGGCGGGAGGAAGGAATATATGGAAGCATTGACACTTCTTGCGCCCCATAAAATTATCTTTTTAGAAAAAAACACGGTAATGCATACTTATTGCATCAGCCGCGCGAAGGAACTGTTATTACTTCATTTCGCCGCAAAAAATGACATCACGCTGGCACAATTCCGCGACCTGCTTGGTACCAGCCGCAAATTCGCCCAGCTTATCATAGAAAAATTCGACAACGAACGAATAACAATACGCACCGGAGATACACGCATTTTAAGAAAATAAATCGACAGGTGATTTTATGAAACCTATAAAGTATTTTGTATCCTTTCTCATTTACGTTACGATTGCATTTTACGCCATAGAACCGACCTATGCCAATGCGCCGAATTTATCTCCGATACGCATTGGGCTTACATCAAACCTCGGCAACGTAAACTCAATAACTATAAACTCCTTAGGCATTAATATTGGCTTTGAAACGTCTTGGGGATTTCAGCAAATCGCCTATATAAACAATACATCACCCATAACGGCCGCGCCAGACTGGTCCTTTTACTTCTCTGTCGGCACGTTTTTTTCATTTATTGATGCGAATGCAGAGGCTGTGTCTTTACGTACGCGCGGCTTTCGCGCCGTACCAGCCGTTAGGGGTATCGGTTTGTGGACGGTATATGTAGGCGGCTATGCAGGCGAGCTTGACGCCGCCGCAGACATGGCCGCACTTTGGGGTACGCCAGCACCGGCAAACAATAGACGTATTTTACTTTCTGCAGGCGGCGCAAATCTTCTGGTTATAGATTCGGCGGATTATTTTCCGCAATTTACAACGGCAACCGGCACGCCCATCCAAATCGGCACACGCTTCTTTCGCGGCCGTATAGAGATTATGCGCAGGCCAGGCCAAAACCTAACTGCCGTAAATATCATAAACCTTGAGGAGTACCTTTGGAGCGTAGTGCCAAACGAAATGCCGGCATCGTGGCCGGAAGAGGCGTTGCGCGCCCAGGCAGTGGCCAGCCGCACCTTCAGTGTGACTAGGCGTGGCGGCGGCACACACGTAAACGATGGGTTTGACCTTTGCAACACAACCTGCTGCCACGTTTACACGGGGCTTGATGCCGAAACGGCCGCAACCACAACCGCCGTAAACTCAACATCGGGTATGCTTATTTGGCACGGAAACTCAACGATCCTCGCTTCGTACTTCGCATCTAGCGGCGGCTTTACGGATAACTCGGAAAACGTGTGGATAAACGCACTACCCTACCTACGCTCCGTAGCCGAAATTTACGAGCCAGACCCATTAATATGGACACGATCCTTCACACTCGCGGACTTAAACGCCGCAATGGCCGCGCGCCCTGCCGGCAGTCCACAAATAGGCAACGCCACAAACATGACTATAGGGCGAATGGAGAACAATCGCGTACAAGAACTTATAATCCACGGTACGGCAGGCACTTTATCCCTCAATAGGGAACAGATACGCACATTCTTTGCCCCCGTCGGTGGGTCGTTGCCAAGCCGCAACTTCGTGTTGGCAGGTAGCGCACCTACACATGGAGCAACACCAGACATAGCCATACAAGTACTTGGAGCAGGCGGCATACGCACCCAACCGCCGCATATCTCCACACTTCATATCAGGACAAGTTCCGGCTTCTCAACTCCACTAACAACGTCTGCCGGTGCAACGGTTTCCGTCCTCGGCAGCCATATGATACATTCCTACACCTTAGACATTCAGACGCAAACCTCGCCCCCACCGCACGGCACTTTTGTACTTAACGGCCGCGGCCATGGGCACGGCGTTGGCATGTCCCAGCAAGGCGCAAGGGGCATGGCATTGCGCGGATATAACTTTATTCAGATTTTACAGCATTATTATACGGGAGCGGAAGTTAGGAGGTAATTTATGAACATAGGACAATTAATATCCCTCGCAGAAAGCATAAACACCGAAATTACGAAACAAGCCGCTCAAATCTGGCCCGGCTTTGCACCTGTGCCGTTCATCTTGTATGATGACAAGATACGCGTCGCCGTTGGTACGGATTGGCCAGAATCATATACTAATGTACGCGGCGACATTTGGGTTTCCGACAACGCAAAGGACGGCCTGTTCGGATGCACTGCTTGCAATTACCACGGCCGTATTGTTGCAATTTGGGATATTCGCACATGGGGCAAACAAATTGACATGGCGAATTGCGTAGGCAACGTCGTGCATGAAATGTTCCACGCATTTCAACATAAATTCTCAGCTACCAATTGGGGTAATGAGTTTGCCCTGCTCGACTTCCGCCACACGCCGCGGGCAGTTGCGCTCTTAATGGCAGAACGCCGCGTTATGTCTGGGTACTTACAAGGAACTGACACGTTATCGGCTTTCCAAAAAATCGCAGAATTGCGAGCAAAGCGTGAACATGAAGCCGGAAAGGAAATCGTACTTATCGACAAAACCTTGGAAACAGCCGAAGGCATGGCATATTATGTTGAGATAAAGACGTCGGCAAAAGTGCGAAATACCAAGCCGGCTTTATACGACGCAAACCTAACTTCTTTTACAAGTGAAATGCTTACTAATTACCGAGCGCGCTGCTATACGCCTGGCGCAGTTTTCTGCCTTATGGCGGACGAGCTTACCCCCGGCTGGCATAGTGATTGGGCAAAATCCGGCAAACATATCTTTGATTGGCTAACCGCTCATGTCAGCAACACCGCGCACGGTATGGATATCTTCAGCGATGACTTGCAAATTGCTGAAAACCTGATAGATGATTTTAATTTAGAAAAAAAGAAATCAATAGATAAATTTTTATCACAACCGTTATCTGTACATGACAAAAATATAGAAATCATGTCGCTGGATCCGATGAATATTATCTGCCACGAAAATATTTGCCTACATAAACGTGCCGTACAATTTAAAATCGACGGTGCCGAACAACTCATCCCCCACCCCGTCGCACATAAATACGGTGAACATCTGTGGGACATAAAAGAAATATATATTCCCAATTAAAAGGAGATAGATATGCAATTATCCGACTTTGACTACAATCTACCGCAAGAACTTATCGCGCAAACCCCCATCGGCGACCGCGCCGCCAGCCGTTTACTGGTACTTAACAAACAGAGCGGCGAAATAAACCACCACACTTTCCGCGACATAATGCAGATACTAAAAAAGGGTGACTGCCTTGTTATAAATAACACACGCGTTATGCCGGCGCGTTTATTAGGCTTAAATAATGGTAAGCCAATTGAAGTTTTACTTCTTAACAACACAAAAGGCAATAATTGGGAGACCCTGGTAAAACCCGGTAAACAAGCTGAGGTTGGCGCGGTTATCACCTTTGGCGAAAGTGGTGAGCTTTCCGGTAAAGTAATTGAGATAACCGACGAGGGCAATCGTATCATAGAAATGCAGTACGACGGTATTTTTAATGAAATTTTGGATAGATTGGGCGAGATGCCCCTGCCGCCATACATTACAGAAAAATTAGAAGACAAGGAACGCTACCAAACCGTTTACAACCGCCACCTTGGCAGTGCCGCCGCACCCACGGCAGGCCTGCACTTTACGACAGAACTGATGGACGAACTTAAAGCCGCCGGCATACATTTTGCGGAAATAACACTCCACGTCGGCATAGGCACTTTCCGCCCAGTTAGAGTAGATAACCCGGAAGAACACCACATGCACGCTGAGTTTTTCAATATCGAGCAGACGGACGCAGACATGATAAACCAAGTCAAACAAAACGGCGGGCGCATCATTGCCGTTGGTACAACCGTTTGCCGCACGTTGGAGTCATGTGTAGGTGACGATGGCCTCTTAGAAGCGAGGCAAGGTTGGACAGATATGTTCATCTATCCAGGGTATAAATTCCAAATACTAAATGGGCTTATCACCAACTTCCATCTTCCGAAATCAACATTGGTTATGCTGGTATCCGCTCTAGCCGGGCGAGAAAACATCCTCACCGCTTATAACGAAGCCGTGCGGGAACGGTATCGCTTCTTCAGCTTCGGCGACGCGATGTTGATTATATAGAGGATTTACTTTAAAATAGCAACAAAATTTAGCTTGTTAAAATTTTATTGCTATTTCAATATATGGCTGGATTAGGCAAAGCATAAGCGTCCCAGCCTGTTCGTAGAATAACTACGCATGTAGTTATTCTACGAACATTCCTCTATATAAATCCCCCAACCATAACAATAAATAATAATAGGCGCAAACCCCTGTGTATTCAAGATTTTACGCCTATTATTTTTGGCTGGATCAAGAAAAACAAATACGCTTTATTTAATGGTTTCTGGTGTTATATGTCTTTCAACCGTATAAACACGGCTTGTCAAAGTATTAAAGTCGATAAAACCATACATGGTTTTTGCCAATTCAGTTGGCTTGCGAGATGATAGTATAAATGCTTTGTAATCATCCATCGTTTCCCAAACACCATAATCTGCCCATACATCACCGTCCCGGAGGTATGTGCTTGAAACCCAACCCTTTTTCTTAGAAACCTGTTGCTCCGATAAGTTACTTTTCGCGATCAGGAAATCCTCCACGGATACTCCTTCTTTAAGCTTGTATGTAGTGTAAAACACGACATTAGACATCTTAATTCCTCCTTATGGTTGTTGCTTTTACAATCTTTTAAATCTTTTCGGTACATTACGGCGTACGGTCTTTTTTTCCCTCGTCTTAAAATATATCGCCAATAAAGCAAATGCGGCGAAAATGCGACCTACGCCGACGATGAACATCGCCTCGCGAACACCGAACCGGTTTTGGAGCGCGTGGGCAAAAAACGGCGAGATTGCAAGGGAAATACTTACGAAAGTATTGTACACGGAGATATAGATTACCCTATTTTTATCCGGCGTGAAAGTAAGAAGACCGTTTAAAAGCGTGATCACCACACCAACGCCCGAAAAGCCGGCAACGATTTGCATGACGATATAGACTTCAATAGTTGGAGCGAACGCCGTCATTATCATACCGACGGCGAGACCCATCGCGCATAGGAAACATGTGAAGTCGTTACCCTTGCGGCGCATAATACGTGTCCATACGCCAGCACCAATAAAGCCTGATAAACCCGCAAGCGCAGCGTTTGTAGCCATGTGCAGCTCCGTCGCTTCAAGCACTATAACCTGTAAAATGCCAAAAAGTGGCCAACCAGATTGGAACATGAAAAAGAAGAACAGCGTAGGTATCATATATCCGACAAAACGTTTGTCCTTCAGCACTCCGGGTATGGCTCGCAGGCTTTCCTTCGTGCTGGTTTTTTGTACGGCGGCGACACTTGATATCACTTGCACATCATCACTCGTTTTCCTCTCTCGTAATTTACGGAAAACGAAAATCTCTGCACAGGCGATTACAAAAGCAAGTCCGAAGAAGATTTGGTAGATTAAAATCGCCTGAGCGTTTTGTTCCTCCGCCGTGCCTCGTGGTAGAAGGGTGATAATAAGCCCAGTTATAATCGCTATAACAGGCGCGACGATTTGCCCAAATTTATTGCGAAGAGTAATTGCGCGTGAACGGCTTACACCATCAAAAACCTCACCTAGATAGGATTGTAAGCCTGTCTGCGATATAGCATCAGGAAAGTTCATAAATGAAAACAAAAGAACAAACATCAGAGGCTGCATATGCAGCGGTAAAATGGGTACAAAAACAAGCGCAAGCACAAAAAGCCTTGCCGCGATAAAAAAGCCGGAAATTATGCCACGTTTGCTGGCAAACCGATTAATGAGGAGCGACCCAGGAATAATTGCAAACACGGCGACGATGCCAGGCAGCGAATTTAAGAGCGCGATATGAAACTCACCGCCGCCAACGCGTGTGAGGAACTTTACGTTAAACGGGCGGTGCAGGTTCATAAAAACATCAAAAAGCAAACCATAAACGACGAAAATAAGGATATTGCGCTCGGCGTACCTAAACTGACGAAATGTACCGAGTATGCCATGCCCCATTTTCTTAGGGAGTTTTAAAAATTGCCCAAATCTTTTTGACATAAAAATTTCTCCAACACTTCTGCTACCGCGCCGTTGTTTGCGCTTCGTTCCGTTATGTAGTTTGCACGTTCCTTTATCGCCGAGGGTGCGTCCTTGACGGCCACGCCAAGGGCTGCGGCTTTTATCATCGGCAGATCATTAAACGCATCGCCGATCGCTATCGTTTCGGTATCTATGTCTATGTTAAGCTCATCACAAATTTGTGCAAGCCCATGCCCCTTGTTACTGTTTTTATGCGTAAGCTCAAGCAAGTTTGGCCCAGAAAAAAACATACCAAACTCCATATCAAAGGCGTTCGCAAGAAGCTCTTTTTCTACCTCAACAAGCAACTTATTTTCACCCATCAAAAGAATTTTATATGGGTTGCGCGGATAATCCGTTAAATCGCACTCAACGATGTTAGCTTTACTGACGGGTTTGTAGATTTCAAGCTCCGTCCTGTTGCCGCTTTGGGGTAATTTGGCGTACAGCGTATCAACCTCCGTGTAGACCATGGTAAGAAGGCCAAGTGGTAGGATTTTTTCAAGCAAGCTGTCTGCAAGTTCCTGGTTCATGCGGATATCGCGTATTTTTTTATTTTCACTGTCAAAGGCCGCCGCGCCGTTAAGCGTCATAATATGGTGCATCCCTGGGCGTAACCCAAGCTCTTTCGCAAATTGCCGAAGCGTAACAATGCAGCGCCCACTGGCAATGACGACATGCACACCTGCATCCATTGCTTTTTGTATGGCTATTTTATTTATATCCGGTATAGCGCCATGGCCAAGTAAGGTACCATCCATGTCTATCGCAACAAGTTTATATATATCTAACCCCTCCATTTAACAATGCTTTTATTATATCAAAATTCCCTTTAATTAATCCGGCGCATTATATCAAAAGCGTCAACCGGCCTATCTGTTTTTATGGATATCTTTTGCTTAGGGTGTGGAGCGGATGTTATAACCGCGCCCTCCTCATCAAACATTTCTGTTATAGTTTGCGTATAACCCGCTTTTATAAACTCAACCCTGTCGCCAACCGAAAATTTGTTGCGTTGCAAAAGTGTCGCAATGCTGGTTTTTGTATCATATCCATCAATTATTCCGCAAAAATCCTGGGCTACATCTGTACCGCTGTATACATAGTCTTGCCCGTTTTCCGGCATACCGAAGAAAAAACCTGTACAAAAATCACGGTATGCGGATTTTTTCAGTTCTTTCAAATATTTATTCTTGTTTGATTCGTAAACAGCCGGGTCGGCGAAATAGTCGTCCACGGCACGTCTGTACGCTTGTGTAACTGTAGCGGCGTAGTACGGAGAACGCATCCGCCCCTCGATTTTAAACGACGATACGCCAGACGCGACAAGTGCTGGTATGTGCTCTATCATACACAAGTCCTTTGCGTTCATTATATACGTACCAAACCCATCCTCTTCTTCTATCGGGTAGTATTGGCCGGGACGCGTCTCCTCCACCAATGCATACTTCCAACGGCATGGTTGAGCGCAGTCACCGCGGTTGCCGTCGCGTATTATTTGGTTGTTGTTCGCCGTCATATAATTCGACAGCAGGCAACGCCCAGAATAGGACACGCACATCGCGCCGTGCACGAAAACCTCCGTAGAGAAACTATCTGATTTGCATTTGTCGTTAATTTCCGTAATTTCATTAAGTGACAGTTCCCGCGCTAAGATAACACGCGACGCTCCCACCCCTTCGTACATCATGGCAGACTGGTAATTGGTAACGTTAGCCTGGGTGCTGATGTGGATTTCCACATCAGCACCCAACACTTGTCGCGCCAACGCAAAAACGCCTAAATCCGACACTATAATAGCATCTATCTTAATTGATTTCAGATATTCTAAGTAAGCGGCAAGTTCTCTAATATCGTTATTTCTGGCGAATATGTTTACGCCGGCGTAAACCCTGACACCATGAGCATGAGCATACATAACCGCGCGGGCAAGCTCACTGTCATCAAAGTTCTTGGCATTTGCGCGCAGGCTGAACGACGCACCTCCAAGGTACACCGCATCCGCACCATATGCTATGGCCAGCTGTAGGCGCAAAAAATCACCGGCCGGGGATAAAATTTCTGGCTTTGTCATTGTCTCAACCTTACTATTTATAATTTAAATGACAAAAAACATCACTTTGTATTGACACGTATTAATTTGTATGTTAATATATTATTAAAAGATACATATTTGCTGTTCCAGAGACGGCGCAACTGTATCAATTCTATATATCCATATATAGAAACATTATTTAATTTATAGAAAGGTGATTTTAAATGACTAGAAACAGATTCCTTGCATTTATTCTAACTGCCATTTTAAGCACAGCGCTTTTTGCGCTTCCTATCCATGCTTGTCAAGCTTGTCTTGACGATGCTTTTGCTATGCAAAGATATCTAGAAGCTAACCCTACTCCTATTGTTTTCCACAGAATTGAACTTGATATACCGGATCAAGGTATATGGCTTGATCAACTTCTTAACTCATTTGAATTATCCTACGATGATGTTATATTTTTCACAGAAGAAATATTGACAACAGTTGCTAATATTGCCTATACAAAAGGCATTTCCGTTGATAATCTTTTCATTGCATCGGTAATTGTCACTGATTATAATGATTTTGATAATGCAGAAAGATCAATTTGCATACACAACTGGACATTTCAAGGTAGTAGTATTAGTCATAGAGCCTACTCTTGCAGTAACTATTGCTGGATGGTAACAACGACTTCGTATTATCGCTGTTCCAATGCAGGTTGTTTTTGGACCAGAACCGTAAGAACCTACACCGGACCTATGCATAACTTTGCTTGGTTTATTGTTGGAAACCAAATATTTTTTAGATGCCTCGAATGCGGCCATGAACGTTAATTTAATAGTCTTTCATTAAATATTGTAAAAAGCGCGCTCTGGACGCGCTTTTTTTTACCCTTCGTTCTTTTTCCTTCCTATAAACAAAAATCCAACCAGCATCAGCACAACAAACGTTAAAACATATATAGCGGCATGGATATAATTTACCTGCGCAAGGGCGTATACGAGAAAGCCAGCCCCGCCAATTCCGAAGAAAGGCGCAATAAAACGGTTGAAAATATGTATAGTTTTATCACGGCGATTTTTAATAAAAAAACCCGTGAATATCGGAATTAAGAGAATGAAGAAAAGCATGTTATAAAAATCTTGTAGTCGAAAATTAAACGGCTCGCCCGCTATACTAAACCAAGCATGATTGTTTCCGTATAATACCATTAACCAAAGGAAGGATAACGCGACGCAGGCAACCATACTCGTTGTAGGCACATTCGTTTGCGCATCAAGGACGACCATGCGGTGCGGCAACGGCCCTATACCGCGCCTAGCAATGGCGTACATGCCGCGGCTCATCCCCATGCAGCACATGTTTAAAATACCCAATCCTGAGATAATAATAAAAACCATCAAAATATTACCCGCCGCCGCGCCGAAAACGTTGGAAAACGCCGCTCTAGTGCCAAGTGGAGCATTGCCCATCAATGCGTATGCGTCACCAGCCGTTGTGACGCCGATAAAATACAGGACGTAAATAACCATAACGACGACAAAACCTAGCAGTAGCGCGATAGGGAAGTTGCGCTTGCTGTTTTTCACCTCGGAATTAAAAGCCGCCGCCGCCTGCCAACCGTTATAGGCAAACACTGTTGCGAATATTGCACCGAGGAAATTTGTTTCCGCCGATACTCCAACAGACTGCCCAGCCACGGATTGCGTAGATAGCAATTGCGAAGCGGAACTAAGTGCCGCGGATTCATTCGTCGCAAGCCCGATAACTACACCGACCGTACCGATGGCAAAGAGAGGGACAAGCCTAGCGATTGTCGTACCTATATTAAGCCTCATTGGAATTTTAGGTGCTAAATAGTTCATGCCAAAAGTCATCACCATATAAAACGCGGCGATGAAGAAAACGAAAGCCGAGTTTGTGGTATTTTCATGCCCAGCAACTGTAGCGGTAAAAGTGGCGGAAATATAAGCGATCAGCGCATATCCCGCCGTTTGATACATTACGCAGAAAAACCAACCCGCGGCGTAGCCGTATCGACAGCCGACAATCGCCTCTGCATAATCTACAAAACCGTGTACCTTTTCATACCTCCCGGCCATAACCGCAAACATGTATACGCAAGGCAAAATCAAAAGCCCGCCCACAACCCACGCCAGCACGCCTATACCTACGTCACCACCGGCATATGAAAGAACCCGCGCTGGTTGCCAAAAAATACCTGTACCGACAATAAAGCCGACAACTATACATATTGATGTAAATAACCCGTATTGGCGTTTCAAGATATTGTTATTCATTCTTCGTTCGTGCTTTCCTTTTTAATTTTGCCGGTTCAAGTGATATGCTCTTATTCTTCCCTACACCAAGGTAAGCGACGCCTTCACCGCTCTCCGTACCCTCATTTATACATGACGTACATGTGCAGGCAGATTTGTACTCCGTCGTTTCGGTATAGGCTGATATTACGCCCTCGTAATTACGCAAAAGCACTTTCCCCGGAGCTTGGCTTATAATGTACTGTGGCGCGACAGGGATCTTACCGCCGCCGCCGGGCGCATCCACTACAAAAGTCGGCACGGCATAGCCGGATGTATGGCCGCGTAACGCTTCAATTATCTCAATACCCTTTGAAACAGGCGTACGGAAATGAGAAAGGCCTTCACTAAGGTCGCATTGGTAGATATAGTACGGGCGTATCCTCATTTTCACCAGCTTTTGAACTAATTCCTTCATAACGTGTACACAGTCGTTCACCCCTGCGAGGAGAACGGATTGATTGCCCAGCGGTATACCCACATCGGCGAGCTTTCGCACTGCTTCGGTACTTTCCTCCGTAATTTCATTAGGATGGTTAAAATGCGTATTTAACCAGATTGGATGGTATTTTTTTAGCATATTACATAAAGCATCCGTTATCCGCGCGGGCAAAACAACGGGTAAACGTGAGCCAATACGTATAATCTCTACATGTGGTATGTCGCGTAAACGAGCGATTATCCCCTCTAACGTATCATCTGAAAGTAAAAGCGCGTCGCCGCCGCTAAGCAAAACATCCCGCACCTGCGGCGTTTTTGCGATGTACGCAATACCTTCATCAATTTGCTTGGACGGCACGGCCATATCCTTCTGCCCGGCAAAACGGCGGCGGGTACAATGGCGGCAGTACATGGCGCATTGGTCCGTAATGCAGAACAGTACCCGGTCCGGATAACGGTGCGTAAGTCCTGGTACAGGTGCATCACCGTCCTCGTGTAACGGGTCCGCCATATCACCTGGTGTTTTAGTTAGCTCCGAAGCCGTTGGAATGGCCTGCTTACGAACGGGGCAATTTGGGCTACCCGGATCAATTAGCGATAAATAATATGGCGTAACAGCCATACGAAGCACGGACAACGACCGAGCCACGCCGTTTACTTCCTCATCCGTAAGCTTTAGATACTTTTCAAGTTCCTCCAAAGTCTCGACGCGGTTGCGCAACTGCCAGCGCCAATCGTTCCACTCCGCGTCAGATACCATGGAGAAGAATGTCTTTCGATAGCTTTCACTCATGAGTACCCTCTGTTCTTTATGTGATTCTCAATTCACTTACAGTAATTAATATCTATTAGCTACCCATTTTCATATCTTCAATGATATGTTTCAACAATTCCATTAGTTTTTTTGCATTTTCAATTTCTTCGCAGTCTAAATTGAAAAAATGAAAGGCATTGCAGCACACATTATCATATTTTTTGCCAAAAATATTTTTGGTAAGCGGCCCCGGATAATTACTTTCCTTACATCCACCGCAATTAAAGCAAATTTTAACATTTTCTTGTGCATATATCTTTAAGTTTTCCTCAATTAGAAAGTTATTGCTTTCAATTACATCCAGCTCCCCTGGCCAACTGCAGATACCGAAATAAGGTGGTTCCGTACCAGCTTTCGGGTAAACTAAAAGACACACCCATTCTCCTCTATATGTGAAAGTCGGATGGTAATCCATTTCAAGCACCATCCCTATTTCTGTCATATAGGAAATAAAATCTAATGCGTACTTCAAATTATCGCCATCAAGTATTTTTTCTATTTCATTTTTAACTTTATCAATGATTCCATTATCGGTTTGCATCAGCATTCACATTTCCCCTGTTTGAAATATAAACTTTCTTTCCATTAACCAACGTTGCCATGTCATTTATGTAAAATACATAAAATGACATGGCCGTTCTCCATTCTAAACGTAGATTTCATTAAAAATCCTGCGTAGGCTTTCACTCTCGCGCAGAAGTTCGAGGGTAATTGCGGCATGGTCTTTGGTATAACCGTTACCGATAATCATGTTTACGTCCTTACCCACGCCTTCCGCACCTAAAGCAGCTTTGGTAAAGCTAGTCGCCATGGAGAAGAAATACACGGTGCCGCCATTACGTACGGGTAAGATACACGCCATCTCCGTATTTTCAAGATTTACGCAGGAAATAGAGAGATCGTACTCATTCCCCATATTGGCGCCAAGAGCCTTGGTATTTGCATCCATAGGATTGGCCGCATCGGCCAATATAACCTCATGGCAGAATTTATTGGAGAGTAGTATTTCACGTTGTTCTTCGCGCCTAACTAGACCTACTACCCTACCCGTCGGCCCGACACGCTTTTTTGCCTCATAGCAACACATCATGCCGGACTTACCCGCCGCACCAAGTACGAGCACACTGTCTCCCGGTTTAACAAGTTTAGCGGTTTGCGCCGGTGCGCCAGCAACATCCAAGGCTGCAAGGGCAAGGGTCTCTGGCATGTCGCTAGGCAGAACGGCGTAAATTCCGGATTCAAACAAAA
>WQWB01000036.1 GCA_009785555.1 Defluviitaleaceae bacterium
GGCTCAAAGGAAGGCGAAGGCCCGCTTAGTGGTTATTTTGACAGGATTATCGGCGATGCAATGCACGGTTGCACCTCGTGGGAACAGGCCGAAAGCAAGTTCATGCAGGACGGTATTATCCTTGCGGTTGAAAAATCCGGATTTAAGAAAGATGAAATCGATGCAGTGCTTGCGGGTGATTTGCTAAACCAAATTATCGGTACATCATTTGCGCTGCGCGAAATAAACCGGCCGTTTATTGGGCTGTTCGGAGCGTGTTCAACATTCGGGCTTGCACTGGGTTTATCCGCAATGCTTGTGGATGGCGGGTTTTATACGAATACGGTTGCATCTGCATCAAGCCATTTCTGCTCAGCGGAAAAGCAGTTCCGGTTCCCCTTGGAATTCGGAAGCCAGCGCACCCCGACTGCCTCATGGACTGTAACGGGCAACGGCGCGGCTGTCGTGTCGCGAAGTAAAACATCAAACATAAGAATAACATCATATACGGTAGGTAAAATCGTGGATTTAGGTATATCCGACGTAAATAATATGGGAGCGGCAATGGCGCCTGCGGCGGTTGATACGCTAATTACGCATTTTCGGGACACAGGGCGGAACGCCGATTACTATGATTCGATAATGACGGGAGATTTGGGTTATATAGGGCGTGAACTTACGGTGAAAATGGCGGCGGAACATGGCGTTCATTTGGATAAACGATACTCCGACTGCGGCATTGAAATATTTGACAGGGATGAGCAGGATACACACAACGGCGGCAGCGGTTGTGGTTGTGCTGCCGTAACGTATGCTGGGTATCTTCATAAAAAATTGGAAAAAGGCGACATTAAACGTCTACTCCTAATGCCGACGGGTGCGCTGCTTTCACCCACATCATCGCAGCAAGGGGAGAGCATACCTGGCATTTGCCATGCCGTATCAATAGAAAGGTTTGGATAGTTATGGAATATTTAAAAGCGTTTTTAGTGGGTGGCCTAATTTGCGTGGTTGGCCAGCTCCTTATAGATAAGACAAAGATAACCGCTGGTCGGGTATTGGTAATCTTCGTTGTGGTCGGATGTATTTTGGGCGGTATCGGCATCTATGGCAGGCTCGTCGATTTTGCTGGAGCGGGTGCGCTTGTGCCGTTGCCTGGCTTTGGGTATTTGCTTACAAAAGGGGTAGGGGAGGAAATCGCACGATCAGGAGTGGCCGGCATTATATCAGGCGGCATAAAAGCGACGGCGACGGGTATAACGGCGGCTGTACTGTTTGGGCTTGCCGCGTCGGTGTTTTTTAACCCTAAGGCTAAGCTGTAAATATTTCGCTTTTGAAGTACTGCTCTATAAAGTATGTATTGTCGTGGATTTCATCTTTTGTAAAAGGTAAGCCAGGCGGCGCAACAACCCATTTGTCCTCCACGTCATTAAGGCGGTGGATGACTGCAATAACCGTCCCAACGTACACATCCACAGGTATATCAACACCAAGCAGGTATGCATCTTGTTCCGAACCATCCCCAGCGATTATACCTGCGATATAACCGTAATTAATTGGGTAGCGAAGCTCTGGAAATTGCGGGTGAAGCGTACCGAGAGGACGGTCGACGGTGATGGTTACAGTCTGACCTATGATTTTTCGGTAATCATTCATCTAACCTGTTCCTTTCTGCTTCGCGGTGAAACCTGCGAAATGACAACGGCGATAAAAACAAGTATACAGCCGATAATTTCCTGCACGGTAAGTATTTCCCTTAATATGATAAATCCGAATACCGCTGCAAATACTGCCTCAGTGGAGAAAAGTACGGCGGCGACGGCTGGTGCCGTTATTTTTTGTGCCTTCGTTTGTAAAGTATATGCCACGCCGCTACTTAAAAGCCCCGTGTACAGAAGGGGTATTGCGGCAGCTTGCAACTCCGCCAATGTTGGGGTCTCAAAAACCAACATACCGATGAAGGCGAAAAATGCTACGGTGAAGAATTGCACGCTGGATAGTGCGATATTGTCGTGTCCGGGTGCGAAGTGGTCAATAAACATAATATGTACGGCGAAAAGTAAGGCGCATGTTAGGAGCAGTAAGTCGAAGGCCATAAACTGTAAATCATCCGTAACGGTGAGTAAGTATATACCGGCAACCGCGATGATTACGCCTAGCCAAACAAACTTGCTAGGACGGCGACGTAAAAAAAGCCCAAGAAGCGGCACGAAGACTACATATAATGAAGTGAGGAAGCCGGCTTTGCTTGCGGCCGCGTCAGACGTGGTATCGGCCAGCCATACCTGCTGAAGTACGCTTGCGATAAACAGGACAACCCCACATATAGCACCCGCGAAAATAGTTTTACGGTTAAAAATGGAGCCGAAACCGGTATATACCATGTCCTTTGCGCGTCTCGCAAAAAATGGAGCGACAGCCATCGTAACTAACCCGCCGATAAAAAAGCGCGTGGCGATAAAAGTAAACGGACCGATAAGGCCTGCACCCATACGCTGGAACGCAAACGCCGCACCCCAAATTATAGTGGTGGCGAGAATCATGAAATTACCCTTGTAATTATACATGTCCGCAAGTATATCATTTAAAGGAAAAAATGTCAAAAAAATATTTATACGAAATAACGTATATACGTATTGACACTTATGGTAAAATATGTTAATATGCAAATACGTTCGAACGTAAAAACATATTTTGGAGGGAAAAATGTATAGGGATTATGGAAAAGAAATTGATGGAATCTATGAACAGCTTGAAGAGATAACAAATCTGTTGCGTAAACCTGCGAAAGAAAAGCTGATTACGGCAAATGCGCAAGACGCGGACAGCCGCATGGCGGAGGTAACGAAAGACCTGCTCGCCAAAGCGGCTGAAAAGGGCGGTTCCGGCTTAGTATCGTATATGGGCATCTTCCATACGGTATCAGGTAACTATAAAAGCTCAAGCTCTTGGGTTGGGGAGCGGCATACGGACGATTTGCTTGAGCTTATTGAATCTAAGGTAGCAACGAAAGTGCTTACCTGCATCGGGAATAATGACAGGCTGAACTTGTTGCTTGCGCTCCTCCGCGCACCGCGGTCTGCCGTGCAGTTGGTGGATGAATGCGGGTACAATACTACGGGGCAGGTATATCACCACTTAAAGCCATTATTGGCCGCAGATTTAGTGGCGGTTGATGAGAACGCGCGCGGGTGTTATTGCGTACAACCACATCGAGTTCAGGGTTTGATTATGGTGCTTGCCGGTATATCGGATATGCTTAATGTTGTGGATAGCGAAGGTGCGTGGGAAGATTCATTAGCCATGAACCACATAGGTGACTATAATTAAACCATACCAAATTCTATCGCAATCTTATGCTCATACTTTACACCCGCCGGGTGCGGCCCGCCAGGGAAGGTAGGGTTGTTTGGACGGTTGGGGAAGAATTGCGGTTCAAGGCAGAGGCCGCAATTTTTTTCATACAGTTCGCCCTTGCGGCCGTTGTGTGTCGGCATCTTTTCCGACGCGTAGAACTGCACGCATGGATAGTCCGTAAACATTTTTAACGATCTTCCGGTAACTTCATCGTATACTTCAGCGGCAAGGCCGTAAGCATCATTATCCAACACAAAGTTTATGTCGGAATCGGGGTGCTCAATGTTTCTAAAATTATCATAGTGGAAGCGATTGCCGGTAAGTGAAGCAATTTCGCCCGTTGGCAATTGGCCCTCCGCCAAGGATGTAAGCGGCGTGAATCTGGATGCGTTGACCTTGATTTTATGGTCCAAAACGTCGTATTTGCCTGGGCCGCGTAGGTTGAAGTAGGCGTGGGTGGTGAGGCTGATATATGTATCTTTGTCGCAAAGGCCATTAAACTCCATCAATATCGCGTTTCTGTTGAGGTAAACGCCTATTTCCACGTCCATATTGCCTGGGTAGCCGCAATCTCCATCAGGGCTGTGCATCTTGAGGATGATGCCGTTATTGGTTATCTTCGCATTCCATACACGCTTATTCCATACATTGCCGCCGTGTAGATGTGTCGTCCCCTCGTTTTGTATAAGCTGGTGTACGACTCCGTTTACCGGTAGCTTACCGTCCTCGATGCGGTTAGAGTAACGGCCAACCATGCAGCCGACGAAAAATTTGTCGTCAATATATTCTTGTAAGGTGTCATAGCCAAGGCAGATTTCGTTAGGAACACCGTTTTTGTCCGGCGTTTTGATGGATGTGATAATACCGCCGTAGTTTGAGATCGTAAATTCCATATAGTCGTTCTTAACGGTATAAAGGGTGGCGGCTTGGCCGCATGGGGCTGTACCCCAGTTTTTGGTGGTTATGGTTGTGTTCATAGTATTCCTTTCCGGTTTTGTCTTAGGATAGGTTATTTTAAGGTATTAAAATATTCCCTTGCTCTTTTTACGATATTCTGCACGCATTCCGTTTTGCCTTCGTGGTAAGAAAGCGGCTCAGTATAATGTAGTTTTGATAGTTTTATTTTAAGGTTGCTATATTCATCTCGTGCCGTTTCATCAATTCGTAGATAATCCCTAAAAATCAGATTATCTTCCACGTCTTGGTGGCTGGGGTTGTTATCCGCTTGAAAAATGTGTATATGGTGCGTATGGTTGCCGGAACCATCACCCTTAAATCGAACAAAATACCTTCTGCCAGGCATACCTTTTTCGCCGCGAACGTCATACCCTGCGGCAAGCATTTGAGAATCGTACTTATCAATATCAGTTACGCATTTTACCAATACGAGTAAATCGATAATTGGTTTTGCGTAAATTCCTTGTATGCTTGTTGATCCGATATGTTCTATACGGACGACATGTTCACCTAAGATATTTTCTAAGATGGCCTTTTCGCTTTCAAATAGAGTTACCCAGTTTTCATCGTACGGCACTACATCCATAGTACGCATTGATTCCACTTATTTTATCCCCCTTAAAATAGGCGACAGTAACTTTCTGATGGACGGAATGGTTATGCCTATGCCGGCGGCGGCGATGACCGTGCCCTCGCGGATGCCGTGCAGGCCGTCAAGCAGAAGGAAGGAGCAGGCCAGGGCGATGATTACAAGTCCGCTGTCCATCGTAATCTTTACGATATGGAATTTGCTGAAAATGCCTGTCTTTATTATCTGCGTAACGGCGAGGCAGAAACCCTCCGTAGGTAGCGGCACGAGCTTTGCGCCGATGAACAGGACGACGCCGACGGATATCAGGCCGATGCCGACGAGTAGCATAGCCATTTGGCCAAAATACGTCGGCAAAACAAAATCGCCGACGATGATGACAGCAAAGTCCACAAAAAAGCCGAAAATGAAGCTAAATAAGAGCTGGGTAAGGTTATATAGCTTAAATTGTCTGCGTAGGATCGCGACTTGTAACAAAATAAACACTGCCATAAGTATCGTTGTAAACAAACCGATCGAGATTTGGTCTGTGGCATTTGATAACACATATGGAAGGGATTGAACTGGAGACACGCCAAGGTCAGCGTTGATTGTGAAGACCACGCCGATTGCAAGTATAAAAAGCCCTACTGTGTATGTAATGATGCGGCGGATTAAGTTTTTATAGTTCATGTAATTATCTTTCTGCGCTGAGATTGCGTGTCAAGAGGCTGTATGTCGCATTCGTTCCTACATCCTCTATGCCCCTCTTCGTTCGCTACGCTCACTGGCCGGGCGGCAAATGAGCCGTAATAGATTTGTAGCGAAATTATAACCCCGACTACCGTAGGGGCGGTCTGCGACCGCCATAACCCTTAAGTTTGCATGTATTATGTATCTCAAGCGGTCACAGACCGCCCCTACGGCGATATTTCGTAACAAGTCTAATGACGCTTCAGCGGTGCGTTTACTTTATTGGCTCAAGCTGCGCCTGGAAATGCCGCAGCACGTCCGGCTCCCAAAGTATTTTATAACCGCGCTTTATTTCGCCTGCTCTTGCCTTAATATTTATCAGCGCGTCAGCGACGACATCCATGTGGGCTTGGGTATACACGCGGCGTGGTATGGCGAGGCGGGTAAACTCAAATTCGGACTGAAGCTGTTTTCCCGTATCTGGATCGTTACCAAGCATGTACGAACCAATGTCGCACGCGCGTATGCCAGCTTCTTTATATAGCTCCAGCGCCAATACCTGCGCTGGGTACTCCGTATACGGAATGTGTGGGAACATGTCCGCCGCGTCTAAAAACACGCCGTGGCCGCCAACGGGTGACTGGTAAGCGATGCCCGCACTATCCAGCCGTGCGGCGAGGTACTCAACCTGACCTATTCTGTAACGTAGGTAATTTTCGTCAATTGCTTCGTAAAGACCGACAGAAAGCGCTTCTAAATCACGCCCGGAGAGGCCTCCGTATGTATAAAAACCTTCATAACTGATGGTGTTGGCCTTGATTTTTTGGATAATATTGGAATTAGTATCCCGCACGCCTACAAGGCCGCCGATGTTGACGATACCGTCCTTTTTGCAGGACATGGCAAACACGTCAACGTAGGAGAACATCTCGCGCACGATTTCAAGGATTGATTTATCCTCATAACCGGACTCTTCGCGTTTGATAAAAAACGCGTTCTCAGCAAAACGCGCGGCGTCAAGCATGTAGGGGATTTTATATTGCCTACAGATATCCGCAGTTTCCCTGATGTTAGCCATTGATACGGGAACGCCGCCTGCGGAGTTGTTCGTTACAGTCATAACAATGACACCAACGTTCGCTGCGCCTTTTTCCTTTATGATTTCAACTAAGCGCGCCGTGTCCATATTACCTTTAAAAGAAGCGCGGGTGCGTGGATTGCGTGCGGCTGGGTTCACGCAGTCTATCGCGCGTCCTCCCGCAAGTTCCACATGGGCGCGGGTCGTGTCAAAAAACATGTTTGATATGGAATACTTGCCGGGCGAGAGAAAGATAGGCATAAGCACTTTCTCCCCCGCGCGGCCCTGATGGACGGGTTGGACATAGCCATACCCGAAGATATCCTTACATGTATCGCGGAGTTTATAAAAGCTGGACGCGCCGGCATAGCTTTCATCACCAACCATAACCGCGCCCCATTGCTGCGCGCTCATCGCGCCGGTGCCGCTATCTGTCAGCAAATCTATGTACACATCCTTACTGGATAAGCCGAAAAGGTTGTACCCCGCGTCCATAATCTTCTGCTCCCGTTCTGAACGGGTAAGCACTTTAAGCGGCTCTACCGACTTTATCTTAAATGGTTCCGGGATGTATTTCATTAATACCAACCCCTCAGCTTCATAACTTGTGCTATCCGCTCTATGGAGTACATATAAGCAGCGGTACGCATACTTACACCGTGTTTTTGGCTGACTTTGTAGACCGCGGCAAATGCGTCCACCATAGCGCGTGTTTCCTTTTCCGCAACTTCAGCGTCGCTCCAGTAGTATCCGTATAGGTTTTGGCACCATTCAAAATACGAAACGGTAACGCCGCCTGCATTAGCTAATATATCCGGCACGACGGCGATACCCTTTTTATATAATAACGCGTCCGCCTCTGGTGTTATCGGACCGTTTGCGCCTTCCGCAATAATCCTCACATTTATTTTTTTTGCGTTTTCGTTTGTGATTGCGTTCTCCATTGCGCAAGGGAGGAGGACTTCGGCTTCCAAAGCCCAAAATTCGTCTTGCGTAATTTCTGTAGTATCGGGGAAGCCTTTGATACTTCCGCCGTTTGCGTTTTTATATTCAACCAATTTATGGCAATCTATACCGGTAGGGTTATAAATAATCGTATCCCACTCACAAATAGAAATTATTTTGCCGCCAAGTGATTCCGTACAGAGTGCGGCGTGTGAACCGACGTTACCAAACCCTTGTACAAGCACGCGTGAGCCGCGCAGGGATAAACCCAACTGTTTCGCCATCTCGTTCGTCGTCACGGCAACGCCCAGGCCTGTAGCAGCAGTGCGGCCGCGGCTGCCGCCGAACTCCACCGGCTTGCCGGTGAACACACCAAGTGCAGAATGGCCGACGAGCTTGCAATATTCATCCGTCATCCATGCCATGATTTGAGCATTTGTGTTTACGTCCGGCGCGGGGATGTCGATTTTTTCGCCGAGCAGCTTAATCGTGGCTTGGACATAGCCGCGGGCGAGGCGCTCCAACTCACCAAGGCTAAGTGTCTTTGGGTCAACGCAGATGCCACCTTTGCCGCCGCCGTATGGTAAACCGACGATGGAACATTTTATAGTCATCCAAGTGGATAGAGCCTTTACCTCATCGCCGTGTACGCCCGGGTGAAAGCGGATGCCGCCCTTGTATGGGCCGAGTGCGTCGTTGTGCATACTGCGCCAAGCCGTGTATACGTTTACGCCGCCGTTATCCATTTTGACGGGGATGTTTACCTCAATTGATTTTTGAGGGTTTTTAAGAATCTCGTAAACGGCTGTGTCTGCCTTGAGCTTTTCGCACGCATCTCTAATTTGGAGCTGTGCGGCTTGCAAGGGATTTAATGTCTCCATTTCGTCCTCCTTAAGACAAATCATTTTATTATAAAATGTTTACTTCTTATTAATAACGTTACTTGCCATCGTTATGTATTCCCTTGCTTCGTCCATTTCGGTCGGCGTCCACTTCAAATGTATCGACCCGGCGCATGTTGTCTTTGTCTGTCCGCAATAAACAACAGCGGAATTTCTTTTGCATGGCATGTTGGAACACATTTGTAAACTGTTAAATAATTTGCCGGCAAATTCGGGCGAAGCCATCGCAATTTCATTTAATATTTCTGAAGCATAATCTGGGTTGCCCGGCCTCTGTACCCAGTTTATGATGTGTGTCCCAATCTTCTTTATACTTCATTAGCCTATACTGAAGACCGCAAGACGCGGTATAATTTACGTTGCCGTGTTTATCTACCGACCTCTTAAATTTATATATACCCTTAGTTTCCGGCTCTTTTAAAAGAAAACTGTCTGTGATTTCTGTTTCGCTGCGAATATGGTTAGGCAGAGATTTCAGATACCATTCAAATAACGATAAATCCGGTAAATCTATAATCTCGGTAGGTATATCCAACTCATCATTATCGTATTCAATAACTTCTATGGAATTTATATTTAAACGGGTACCTCTTTTATCACCTATTTTGCCAACACCCACCGCAACTTCGAGACCATCGGCAAAGGCATCCGGCACACCGTTTTTCAAAAATTCTATATATTGTGAATTACGGGACGGGTAAAAACACCGATTGTTAATTTCAATCCAAGTAATATTATTACCTACAATTACAGATAAATCAAAGTATTCATTTAAGGGGATAACGGCGTCGTAATCATGTTTCGTCGTTTCTTCCTTAGCTGTAAATACATCCTGTCGCCTAATGCCGTTGCCCGATTCGTTCGGCGCGTGTGAAAAATGAACGAACCCATTGCCCATCAAAACGTTGAAATTTGCTGCATCGGCCTTTAAGGTCAAATTTATGCGAAAGGGTATTTTATATTTTTGTGGTAAAACCGCGCGGCCGCAATTTTTATCCAGCGGTTTGGTGCATGTGAGGTTAAGCTCGCTGTCTTGAACGTTCAATTCGGTTTTATTACCACGTGCGGATAGTGATTTTAATGGAATTTTATGAGTCTTCATAGTGAAATTTCCGTATCTGTATTTGCTTATATTAAGGCCTTAATGTATATTACACACCGTCCCGTTTTCCGGGTTTACGGTGATACCGATGCCTTGGACGATAAGTTTAGTCGCATCCGTTGCGTCCGTAATTAGGGGCAGGTCAAGCGCCAGCGCGGCGGCGGCAATGCCGGACATGGCGAAAGACTCCTCCGTAACGACGCCTTTTGCGCGGCGCACGAAGCGTAAGGCCTCCGGCGTCGTCCTGTCTATAACGATAATGCTGCCGTCAGCAAACTCCGCGGCTTCTTTTTGGGCGCGGATAACGTGCGCCCGTGCGCTTACACTTTCATTATTCGTGTGTCCGGTGCCGCTTGTAATGATATCGCCCAATACCTCAACTTGCAGTGTGTTCGTAACGGCGGCAAGCGAGGTTGATGAGCCCGTGATAACGATTAATTCGCCTTCTTTTGCAAGTTTTTTCGCAAGTATTTTGTCGATTGCGGCTTTGCGCATCGTTTCCGGCGAGTGGTGCAATTCGCCAAGTACAGGCGTAACGCCCCAGGATAGAGCCATCTGGTAATACGTCTTTTCGTTGGGTGTAACGGCGATGATCTTAGACGCAGGGCGGTAGCGGGAAATAAGCCGTGCCGCTGTGCCGTTTGCTGTAAGGGCAAGGATGGCGACCGCGTCCAAATCGTGCGCCACGGAGCAGGTTGCGTAGGATATGGCGTTTGTTATATTTGTATCGTATTTTTTAAGGGAGCTGAAGCGGGCTTTGTAGTTGATGCTGGCCTCCGTGGCTTCCGCGATCTTAACCATAGTTTGGATGCAGAGGATTGGGTAGTCACCCTTGGCGGTTTCTCCGCTAAGCATAATGGCAGATGTGCCGTCGTGTATGGCGTTGGCGATGTCCGTGATCTCAGCACGAGTTGGCCTGGGTGATTTTATCATGCTCTCAAGCATCTGCGTTGCCGTAATAACGCGCTTGCCAGCGGAATAGCATTTCTGTATTAAGTCCTTCTGTATTTTCGGTAAATCCTCAAATGGGATTTCCACGCCCATGTCGCCGCGTGCGACCATAATACCATCTGATTCGCGTATGATCTCATCAATATTATTAACGCCCTCGGCATTCTCTATCTTTGAGATAAGCTGGGAGCGGGGCAGGCCAAACGACGCGAGGTATGACTTAGTTTGCAAAACATCCTCGGCGGAGCGGACAAAGCTAAGGGCGATATAATCAACGTCATGCTCATAGGCGAAGCGCAGGTCGGCCTTATCCTTTTCACTTATGAAAGGCATATCTACGGAGACGCCAGGTAAGTTGACGCCCTTGCGGTTGGACAGCTCACCGCCAACAACGACGGCGCATATGATATCTGTATTCGTAACGGTAACGGCCTTAAGTTCAATAAGCCCGTCATCAACCATGATAAGAGTGCCTGGCTGGACATTTCTGGGCAGGTGTTCATATGATACGGCTACGATACTGCGCGTGCCCGGTACATCGCGCGTTGTGAGGGTAAATTCATCTCCGGCGTGCAGCTCTATAATACCGTCTTCAAAGGTTTTAAGCCTAATTTCCGGACCCTTAGTGTCTAATAATATAGCAACGGGTTGCCCCATCTCTTTACGGATTTGCTTGATATTGTTAATAACTTCCAAATGGTCCTCATGTGTGCCGTGCGAAAAGTTAAGGCGGGCAACATTCATTCCGGCGTTTATCATCTCGCGTAGCATATCCGGGCTTTGTGACGCCGGGCCAATGGTGCATACTATTTTCGTTTTTTGCATTTTTTGTCTCCTAACTTAATTTATTTTATATTATACACTAAAATCCGTTGCATTTCAATCCAAAATGTATTAAAATGTTATGGAGTTAAAAATGATTGTGAAACTAAGGGGGAATTTGACATTAACATAAAACCCGTATTGGCCGTAGATATAGGCGCAAGCGGCGGTCGCGCCATTTTGTGCAGTATTAAAGATAACAAATTTATATTAGATGATATACATAGATTCACTAACGAACCTGTATTGGCAAACGGGTTGTTATATTGGAATTTTCCTTCGCTTTTTGAGGATATAAAGTTAGGTATCCGCAAAGCAGCTGAAATTGTTGATTTTGAAAGTCTCGGCATAGATACATGGGGCGTGGACTTTGCCATGGTTTCTCACAGCGGTGAAATTATTGAGGGGCCGGTTAGCTACCGCGACGGGCGTACTGGCGGCGTGCCGGATGAGTTGCACAAAACGGTTGGCTCTGCCGAATTTTACATACGCACGGGCAACCAACAAATGGCGATAAATACCGTGTACCAGTTGGCAGCGCTACGCAAGGTTAGGCCTGATTTATTCGCTTTGCTGGATTATAATGTCCTTATGATGCCGGATCTTTTTAATTATGCTTTAACAGGCAAGGCGGCGGCGGAGCTTAGCATAGCAAGCACTACACAGCTATTAAATCCACAGTTAAGGGACTGGGACTATGAATTGATGGATTTGCTTGGTTATCCAAGAGCATGGTTTCCGCCAATCGTTAACCCGGGCAGCGTCTTGGGTGGGTTAAGGCCGGAGCTTTGCAGTGAGATTAGCGTTTCCAGGGATATCAAGGTTATAAACACATGCGGGCATGACACAGCATGTGCGGCGGCCGCCGCGCCGTTTGAAGAAAGATCACTCTTTCTTTCTAGCGGCACGTGGATGCTTATCGGCGCAATGCTGGATGAACCCGTGCTTACGGCGGAGTCCGCGGCGGCGGAATTGTCTAACGAGGTTGGTTTCGGTGGAAAAATACGTTACCTCAAAAATATCACGGGTACATGGCTTTTACAGCAGTCTGCTGAAGAGTTGCGATTATCTTTCCAGGAAATGGAAAAATTGGCGAAGGAAGCCACAACATGTCTTAATTACATAGACCCGGATGCGCGAGAGTTCCAATCACCCGGCGAAATGCTTGCAAAGATCGGCGCGGCAATCGGAAATAATGAGCTTAAGACGGTGCTTCGGTGTATTTACGATAGTTTAGCTATGAAGGTGCGTTACTCCGCCGCGCAAATAGAAAAAAATACGGGCAATGTTTTCATAAATATAAATATGGTTGGTGGAGGGACACAGTCTGCATTATTATGCCAAACGATAGCGGACATTACGCAGAGAACCGTATACGCCGGCCCCGTGGAAGCAACGGCGATGGGCAACGCGATAGTACAGTTTATAGCAAATGGGTACATATCTTCAATTGCGGAAGCGCGGGAGATGGTGCGTAACTCCGTAAAAATAACAGTGTACAAGCCTGCTATCTCGGCGTCAGCCGCTGATACAGCTTATATATCTTTTTTAAAATCAACAAACCTTGGGAGGTAGTAATGAAAACAACTATAACAAAGAATATTACTGTGATGGAATTAGTTGGATTACTTGAAATACCGGACAATGAAGAACAGATTAAACGTCTCGAAGAACTATCCGAATTACGTAAATTAGACGAATTAAAGCAAATGCGTGGTTTAGGTGGTTTGTTTGCACGTTTTATCATGAAATTTACGAACAAACACCAAGAAGGGCTAATAGCACTGTCTGAATGCCGGACAACGTACGATATTGTTGCGTTTAAGCAGACTCAGCATTACAATAATATAAAAAACGCAAGAGTGGAAATGAGTTGGGACTTTGAATAAAAAAATCAGCTTAGATGACCCTTTAACCATCGGCGAATTGCTTACAGAACTTGAAGACCCAGCCAATGCAGAACAAATAAGCGAAATGATAGAAATTATTTATGAAAAAAACCTGCATGTGGATGAAATAAGGAAAATGCGCGGACCCGTCGGTGCGCTTGCGCGGTTTGTCCTTCGCTTTACGGATAAGCACTCCAACGCGTTTACCTCCCTCGCCAAATGCCGCACGGCGGATGACATTGCGTTATTTAAGCGGACAGAACATTACGAAAAAATCAAAAAAATTATTATACAATAAGGAGATTTTATGAATTATCCAAAAATCGGTATCAGACCAACGATAGACGGCCGCTGGGGCGGCGTTAGAGAGTCTTTGGAAGAAAAGACCATGAACATGGCAAGAGCCGCAAAAGAATTGATCGAAAGCAATTTACGATACCCGGACGGTACAAGCGTACAATGCGTAATAAGCCCAACCACCATCGGCGGCGGCAAGGAAGCTGCGGTATGCGAAGACTTCTTCTCCACGCAAAACGTCGTTGCGACGCTTACTGTTACACCATGCTGGTGCTACGGAAGCGAAACATTTGACATGAACCCCAAAACTGTAAAAGCCGTATGGGGATTTAACGGCACGGAGCGCCCCGGCGCGGTTTACTTGGCCGCGGTTATGGCCGCTCATGCACAGAAAGGGTTGCCTGCGTTCAGTATCTACGGACACGACGTACAGGATTTGAACGACAACTCCATCCCCACTGACGTACGTGAAAAAATCTTGGATTTCGCAAAATGCGCTACAGCCGTTGGTTGGATGAAAAATAAATCCTATGTAAACATGGGAGCTGTATCTATGGGGATTGCCGGGTCTTATTGTATTGAGTCGGTTTTCCAAAAATATTTAGGCATACGAGCAGAGTGGGTGGACTTGACGGAGCTTTTACGTCGCATTCACCTTGGTATTTATGATAAGGCAGAATATGAAAAGGCATATAAATGGATTAGGGAAAAATGCAAAGAGGGCATCGACGTAAATGCCGGAAAAAACCTGCCGGAAATTATTACGAAATCAAAAGTCGTTCCGGCAGATCAGGATTGGGATTTTATCGCCAAGATGACGGTCGTCGTGAAGGATATCTTGTTCGGTAACCCGGAGCTCTCTAAAATGGGTTGGCATGAAGAGGCGTTAGGTAAAAACGCCGTCGCAGGAGGCTTCCAAGGCCAGCGCAACTGGACAGACTGGTTGCCGAACGCCGACTTTACCGAGGCTATACTTGCATCGACCTTCGACTGGAACGGTGCGCGCGAGCCTGTTGCCTTTGCGACGGAGACCGACACGCTTAACGCCATCGCCATGCTTTTCGGTAAACTAGTCAGTGATACCGCACCCGTATTTCACGACGTTCGTACATATTGGAGCCCCGAGGCCGTGGAGCGCGTAACCGGCAAGAAACTTGAAGGTAAAGCAGACGGAGGTATGATCCACTTGATAAACAGTGGCGCGGCAGCGCTTGACGGTTCCGCGGCGGCAAAAGGCAAGGATGGTAAC
>WQWB01000037.1 GCA_009785555.1 Defluviitaleaceae bacterium
CCAAAAGGCTGCCAGATTATCTAGCAAATTCTGGCGAACAAAGTTCGCCCCTACTATAACCAACTCAAATTACCAATATATCTCCCAATCAATACTAAGCCGCGTTATAAGTTCTAACCAGAAATAATCGCCCCACAGCGTGCATTCGTCCACACCCCAATCACCCCTTGCGTTATATGGCGAGCGCTTGTTATATACGCCGTACAGCAAAAGGCCGTTGGACTCTTCCGGGTTTGGCAAATATCCGCGTACAAGCGATCCCGCCATCTTCTTTGCCATGCTGACATAATACGCCGCTTCATCGGACGGCAAATACTTCGCCATCTCAAGCATTCCGCAGCAGGCTATCGCCGCTGCAGACGAGTCTTTCGGCTCGTTATCTGCATCGGTAAAGCATAGATCCCAGCAAGGTATCAAATCCGCATTGCCTTTTTCCACGCTATCAATGTAAAAACCCGTAATTTTCTTAAAAAGGTCAATACATTTTGGATCTTTTGTATAAATGTACGATAAAGCCGTACCGTACACGCCCCATGCCTGCCCGCGCGCCCACGGAGACGAGTCTTTATACCCTTGCGCCGTAACGCCCCTGTCCGGTGCACCTGTCTCCGTATCGAAATAATATGTGTGGTATGTGGAGTAATCCGGACGTATAAGGTTTTTAAGGGAAGTCTCGGTATGAAGAAGGGCTATCTGTTTGTATTTATCGTCACCAGTCTCTTCCGTTGCCCAGTATAGAAGCGGCAGATTCATAAGACAGTCGATAATCAACCTGTAATTATCCTTTGCACCAAGCTGTCCCCAAGCTTGAATAAAGTTGCCGACTTTATGGAAGCGCGTAGTCAATTGATCCGCCGCCAAAATTGCGGCCTCACGCCCAACGGTGCTACCCGCTAGCCGCCACGCCGCCACTCCGCTGAGGGTATATAAAAAGCCCATATCGTGATGCGCAACGCCGATTTTCTCACGTATCCTGTTATCGAAAGAATCCACCTGCACAAGGGCAGCATTCTTAAACGCCTCGTCACCCGTAAGCTCGTACGCAAGCCAGTATTGGCCAGTCAAAAACCCTGGCGTCCATTCCAAATTTTCACTTGGTGTGTAAACATTGTTCTTACTGCACTCCGGCTTAAATTTATGGGTAAACTCGCCTAAGTGCTTCTTAAGAACAAAAGTCGCAGTGTCCCTTGCATGTTTTAGCTCGGATGGCGTGATTTCATGTATGTTAGAAATATCTATCACCGCTTTCTAAAATTCCCCTCCTAGGAGGGGTGGCTGCGGGTGATTTTCCCGCAGACGGGGTGGTTATGGCTGTTTGCCGATATATGCCAATATCCCGCCATCAACGTAAAGGATATGTCCATTGACAAAGTCCGACGCGGGAGACGCAAGGAAAACTGCTGGGCCTTTCAAATCGTCAGTCCTCCCCCAACGGTTTGCGGGGGTTTTTGCGAGTATAAAGTTGTTGAACGGGTGGCCCGGTTCGCGTAGCGGCGCGGTCTGTGGCGTCTCGATGTACCCTGGTCCAAGGCCGTTGCATTGAATATTAAGGTGACCGAATTCGCTGGCAATATTCTTCGTCAGCATTTTAAGGCCACCCTTAGCCGCTGCGTATGCGGAGACTGTCTCACGCCCAAGTTCGCTCATCATACTGCAAATGTTAATTATCTTGCCGCCACCCTTTTTTACCATTGACGGTATAACTGTTTTCGCCATGATAAACGGAGCGTTAAGGTCTACGTCTACGACCTTGCGGAAATCCTCCGCACTCATTTCCGTCATTGGTATGCGTTTTATCATACCCGCGTTGTTTACCAAAATGTCGATAACGCCAACTTCCTCTTCAATTTGTGTAACCATTGCCTGTACGGCGGCCTCATCGGTTACGTCACATACGTAACCATTTACTTTAATGTCGGCTTTCGAGTATGCCGCAAGCCCATTGTCTACAAGCACTTGGTTCAAATCGTTAAAAACGACGCGCGCACCAGCCTCCGCAAGCGCGGATGCAATAGCAAAGCCGATGCCGTAAGAACCACCCGTAACTAACGCAACCTTGCCATTTAAAGAAAAGATGTCCATAAATTACCTCGATTCATTTTATAATATTTCTCGGAAAAATGCTTGCAATTTGAATTGTGGTGTTGTATAATAAAGATATGGGGAAAGCCGCAAAAGCGGTGGCCACCAACTTTATGGTTAAATATAAAGAAATAACCGCAAGATTGTTGAGGCCTTAGCGGTTATTTTCTTTTAGAAAACATGTCTATAATTACTATCATTAAACCGATTAATGTGACAATAAAACCCATTGCCGCAAAAATAACCAATATTATCTGATATGTAGACACAGCCCCACCTCCTTCCGAAGGCGGTAACCACCGCTTCTGTGCTTTTGGGATTTCCCCGCACATATTATACCATATTTTTTATATAATTACAATATAATTTACGCCATTTCCGTAGGTTTAACAACGTCCATATCCGTAAATTCCTGGTTTTCTCCGCCCATAGCCCAGATGAATGTATAGCTGGAGGTACCGCACCCCGCATGGATGCTCCAACTTGGGCTGATAACGGCCTCCTCATTCTTAACAACGATGTGGCGGGTTTCTGTCGGCTCACCCATCATATGGAAAACAACGTTACCTTCAGGGATGTTAAAGTACGTATAAATCTCCATACGGCGTTCGTGCGTATGCGGCGGCATCGTGTTCCACACACTACCCGGCTCAAGCGTCGTCATCCCCATCATAAGCTGGCATGTTTCAAGCACTTCCGGGTGGATATATTGCGCTATCACCCGTTTATTCGCCGTCTCTACCGCGCCGAGCGGGTTTTGCTTTGCGTCTCCAGCGGTAATATGCTTCGTAACGCAGGCTTTATGCGCCGGAGCGGACACAATATAAAACTTAGCAGGGTTGTTTTTGTCGCTGCTCTCAAACGTAACATCTTTTGTACCTCTCGTTATGTATAAACAGTCCTTATATCCCATTTCATAACGCACGCCATCGGCCACAACGGCACCTGCACCACCGATGTTAAACATACCCAACTCACGCCGCTCCAAGAAAAACTTGGTGCCGAAACTTGCCCAAACGTCCATCCCCTTATCTATTGACACAACTTCACCTACGGGCATACAGCCAAGTGTTACCATCCTATCAACATGCGAGTACACGGCAATGACCGCATTTGGCTGGTATAGGTTTTGGATCAAAAACTCCTCGCGGATTTCCTCCGTCGTATAAACGGGGAAATCCCGTTGGTTTACTGAATACCTAATATCCATGTTTGTTACTCCTCTCATTTAGTATGGTTATTATATATCATAATTCCAAAAAACACAATAGAGGGGACATACCCATATATGAGTATGTCCCCATATGAGGAGATTATATAGCTGTTATTCCTCTTCAACCTCTTCTTCGACTTCTTCATACTCATCGTCAACCAAACCGAAGAACTCATTTACAAAATCTTGGCGTTCCTGTCTCCAAAACTCAACCGCTTGCGCAACCGTCATCTCACCAAGGAACCAAGCATCAATCATATTGTTGTGATATGCGCCTACGACACCTATTAAAGAACCAAGATCCAAACGAGATTGGTTAAGTCCAATATCAAACAGCCTGTGGAGGCTTGCTTCGTCTGGCATAAACGCCGCTGCCCATGAATCCCTATCAAATGTGTACTCTAACTCGTACCAATCATCACCGGACCATTTGAAGAGCTCATCAATAATCCAGAGGAGGTATTCCGGGTCTTCCGCACCTTCAAGCACCATAACGGCGTTACGAAGACCGCCTGATGTCGTAAATCCGCTGGTATTGTTCGGCCCCATCGGGAAAGACATGAAGGTCAAATTTGTAGTCAAGCCCTGATTGACAGGCATATCACGTATCATCGACGGCCAGCCGATACCCATTGCGGAGCGGCCTTCGCCGAAGAAGTTGGCGTTAGTGCCGCCGCGGGCCGGGTTGGCGTGTTCAGGATCACTTGTCGTCCACCAGTTATTCATAATTTCGTAAAGAAATTCAAGTGCTTCCATAACTTCGGGGTCGGTATAGCCGAGAAGGAGCGTTTCTTCATGTAGGAAGAAACCGTCGTTACCGATGATTAAACTACCGATGAGCGTACCAAGATCGCCCGTAAGACCCCAATGATCAATGTTACCGTCCCCCGTCGTGTCTTGGGTCGTAGCAACCATAATTTCACGGAAGGTATCCCAGTTCCATTCACCCGCTTCGTATGCTTCGATCGGGCAAGGTGCGCCAAACGCCTCAATTAAATCAAGGTTTACGACAATACCGAACGGTGACCCGACGGGAAGCGGGCGGCCTATGGACCATACATTGCCGAAGAATTCAAGCCATGGCCATGTATGATGCCTATCCGTCATAAAGCTGAGCAATGCGGCGTTCGTTTCATAAAGGTTTGCGGCAAGCACATCAAGGGCGTGGATATAACCGCTATGAGCCGCCGTAAACTGTTGCGCCTGGCTGTTTTCTACGATATCTGCAAGAAGTTCGCCGGCAAGTGCAGCTTCCCTATAGCGGTTGATGAACTGACCGCCGGGTACATGTATCGGTTCGATAATAATATTGAACATTTCCTCAACGCGCAAACGGTTTGCTATTTGCAATTGCAGTCTATGATAGTTGCCGTCTTCCGGATTGGCGTCAATAAACTCGTTTTCCGTCGCGTGGAGCGGGCCAAGGAAGCCAAACGCGCCGCGCTCTTGTGTACCGATGCGGATAACGCGCCCGCCAAGGTCAGGAACAACAACCTCACGCGGTTCAATTAAGCCAAAGAAGTTGTCAACAAAATCTTGGCGTTCCTGTCTCCAAAACTCAACGGCTTGCGCAACAGTCATCTCTCCAAGGAACCATGCGTCTATCATGTTGTTGTGGTATGCACCAACAACACCGATAAGCTGGCCGAGGTCAAGACGCATTTGGCGCAAACCAATGTCAAAAAGCCTGTCAAGGCTTGCTTGGTCTGGCATGAAAGACGCCGCCCATCCGTCTCTGTCAAATGTGTACTCAAGCTCGTACCAATCTTCGCCCGGCCATGCAAACAGTTCGTCTATTATCCATGCAAGGATTTCAGGGTCTTCAGCTCCATCAAGCACCATAACCGCATTACGCAACATACCCGTTGTCGTAAACCCGCTTGTATTGTTTGGCCCCATTGGCATGGACATGAATGTTAGGTTTGTTGTTAACCCTTGATTTATCGGCATGTCGCGTATCATGGATGGCCAACCGATACCCATAGCCGACCTGCCCTCGCCGAAGAATTGCGCATTAGTGCCTCCGCGAGCTGGGTTAGCATGATCCGGGTCGCTGGTCGTCCACCAATTGTTCATAATTTCATACAGAAATTCCAGGGCTTCCATGGCTTCCGGATCAGTGTAACCGAGTAGAAGTGTGTCGTCATGAAGCATAAATCCGTCGTTACCAACAATCAAGTGCCCGATAAGCGACCCCAAATCACCGGTTAACCCCCAATGGTCTATATTGCCATCGCCCGTTGTGTCTTGGGTTGTGGCAACCATAATTTCGCGGAAGGTATCCCAGTTCCATTCGCCGCGGTCATACGCCTCAACGGGGCAAGGTGCGCCGAACGCCTCAATTAGGTCAAGGTTTACGACAATACCCGCAGGCGGCGACGCAACTGGAAGCGGGCGGCCGACAGACCAGATATGTCCAAATATTTCAAGCCATGGCCAAGCTGTCGTCTGCTCGTTTACAAAGTTCAGCCTTACGCCAAACTGCTCGTATGCCTGCGCGGCAAGCACGTCAAGGGGAAGGATGTAGCCGCTGTTAGCCGCTGTAAACTGTTGGGCTTGGCTGTTTTCCACGATATCCGCCAATAACTCACCAGCCAAAGCAGCTTCTCTATAACGGTTAATAAATTGGCCGCCTGGAATGTGAACCGGATCAATCACGATGTTGAACATTTCCTCAACGCGTATGCGGTTGGCGATTTGTAATTGCAACCTGTGGTAATTTGCGTCTTCTGGGTCTGCGTCGATAAACTCATCATCCGTGGGATGAAGCGGGCCCATAAACCCGAACCCGCCGCGCTCCTGCGTAGCGATGCGGATAACGCGCCCGCCAAGGTCGGGGATAATGATCCCATCTTCTTCCGCGCGTACGGTTACGGCAAATGGTGCAAGCGAAGCAAGAAGCATAGCCGCCGCCACCACACATGCCGCAAGTGGCCTCATAAAGCCTTTTTTCATACTTTGTACCTCCTGTTTATTTTGTTTTATTATTAACCTCCCAAACAAGGGATTAAATAATCTCATTTCTGTATTATCCCGTAATCCCGCTCCGCTCAATGCCTTCGATAAAATACCGCTGCAAGAATGCGTATATAACAAGCATCGGGGCGATAACAAGCAACACTCCGGCGTACGTAATCATCTGCGCGATGAGCTGTTCCGCGTCGCCTACGTTAATGGCAACGCCTTGCTCGTTAATATAACGCGAGAAGATACCTTGGGCGGCGACGTGAATGAAGCGCGTCTCGCGGAGGAACATGCCGCTGTAGAACGTATCGCCGTAATGCCAAACCAAAGACAGTAACAACACCGTTATCATCGCCGGTTTGGCGTTTGGCAGGATGATAGTTGCATAGGTGCGGAACGCGCCTGCGCCGTCTATGCTCGCCGCCTCGTTGATCTCTACAGGCAGACCTTTGAAGAACTGCCTGAATATATAGATAAACAAACCGGAGCGGAGACCCATACCTACGATCGTTAGGATAGTTACCGACCAGTAGGAGTTTATCAAATTAATGTCCGTCGGGCCGAAGAATCGCATATGCATGAAAAGCGGCGTCATATACGCTTGCGGCGGCACGATGATGGTAAGCAAGACGAGGGCAAAGATAATTTTCTTGCCTGGGAAATTAAACCTTGCGAAGCCGTACCCAACGAAGGATGCAATAAGCACATGCAGAAGCCCCATACCCAAAGAGTATACCAGCGTGTGCAGAAGCACCGGCCAATAATCCATCAGGCGCACTGCGTTGCTGATGTTATAGACCGTCGGTTCCGTAGGCACAACGAAGACCATAGGGTTAAAAAGATCACCCGTTGACATAAATGATAGGGAAAGGATGCCGATAATCGGGGCTAAAATCGTATAGACGCAACCCGCCAGCACAACGAATATAAAAACCCCAAGTACAAAATCCTTAGTTTTCTTAGTAGTCCTGTAACTTTTAGCTCTTAATTTCTTAACGATTCCGGTGCTTGAGTTACGTATTTTGTCCATAAAATCCACCCCTATTCCTTATCTGACAGGTAAACGACTTTGCGCGATATTAGGAAACCGGATACGACAATTAATATTGTGACCAAAATAGTACTCGTGAGGGAGAATACGGCGCTTAAGCCAAAGTTCGTCACTCCGGGGCCGAATGCAAGGTCGAATGCCATCGTAAGGGGTTGGCTCTGCGCAAACATATCCACTATCGTATATACCGTATTTGTTAAGATCAGGGGGCTTATCATCGGCAAGGTTATCTTCCAAAACGATTCGTACGCCGTCGTACCCTCAACCTGCGCCGCCTCGTACATGGAACGCGGTATAGCCTGCAGCGCGGCAAGGAAGATAAGTATCTGCACGCCGCCGGAGCGGATGATCACGCTTAGGCGGGCTACCGCGCCCACAATAAAATCAATGAGCTGGTATGGAATGCCAAAGCCGATAAACATGTACGCAAAGGACGCGGCGTCGAAATAATTGTTCGCCTCAACGTCCGCTACGGTTTCAACCATACCCTCACTCATCATCTGTGTAACCATATGCAGCGTTTCCTGAATTGCCGGCACAGCCATAACGATCGGCAAAAAGAACATGGCACGCACAAACAGCCTACCGGGGAATGCGCGGTTTAGAATCATTGCCATGAAAAGGCTGAAAAAGATTATAAGCGGCACGTTCCATAACATGTCAACAAGCATCCCCGTGAGGGTCTGCACATACGTCGGGTGCACGGTAAAAGCGTGTGCGTAATGATCCAGCCCACGCGGTATCAAGGCATACCGTTCGCCTATTATAATCTCCACATCATGGAACGAATACTGGATGACCCTAAATATCATAGGGAAAAAGAAAAAGGCAAGCCCAACGATAATAGGCAATATAAATATATAGCCCGTCAGCATTTCGCGCCGACGCATAGTCATCCTCATCTTTTTCAGGGTTTTAGGCTTTGGCATCAGACCTGCTCCTAACAAGCCCATGAAATGGGCCCTTTATTGACCGATCCAAAAACTTAGCCGGCCACTTTATTTTTACGTTACCGATTAACATTAAAGCTCATGGGTTGGATAACAATACCGTCTCTGTCGAAAAGGTTATTGGTGTTATTTACGTATATCCTCGTACCGTTTGAGAATACCGTGACTGTTACAGCGTTCCTAATATTGCCGCCGAGGATAATGAAATCAACGATCCGTTCCGTACGCAGGTCCACGTATACTTCATTGAATATGTTATAATGGCTGATGGCGATATCAACCCAATTTGCATAGTAAGTTGTATAGAGCCGCTCATACGGCGAAAAGCGAAGCTCACGCGTAGGCGTGCCGCTCATCATAAACCGTGGGGCTACACCCGTGGCGATGGAGTTTAAGAATTCTGTCTGCAAGCTTTGCGCAGACATAAGGTTTATTGGAGCACCGGCAAACTCGATATACCCATGCATAACCATTTGGAAAAACGGTACTTCCGCGTCGATTATATAGAACCAGTCCGCACGAACCGGTACATCCACAAGGTGCGTGGCATGACGCAAGGCGTAATCGTTGCCGCCGAAGACGATAACGTTGTCGAACCGCTCGCCGATTAACCCCATCTGCTCCCCCGCGATAAGGCGGGAATGCTCCCTGTCTACAGAGTTGCGGCGGTATTGGCTTTCCGTCAAAACGTCGCCCAAGTCCGTCAACGCGATGTTCCTCACGCCCGTAGCCGAAGCTATGTTACGCTCATACGCTTGAAGGAATGATTCGATGTGGAAAGGAATAACGGCGGGGTGAACGAGATAGTACCAATCGTTCCAATAATGCCCGACGCGGCTGTTGAGCGCTTCCCTCGAAAAGCTGGTAAGCAGGGCAAGCCAGCCTGCAATATCGCGCGAAGCCTCAAATGTTGGATTAAAGTTACGTGACCCGGCACTTGTCAAGGTAAAGTTTACGGCAGGGTTTAATGCACCGCCCTGCGCTGCCAGACGTTCATTAAGCGCCTGCATCTCGCCAAGCGAGCCGAGGCCGCGGCTGCGGCGCACGTTTTTAGCCACATCGTGGTTGATGCCGCCGTTAAACCAACCGTGCAGGATAACCTGCACATTGCTGACACCACCATCATATAGAATATCTAAGATATAGCCCGTTTTTTCAAATGTCGTCATGATAAGTTCCGTCATATATCCAACGCCGAGGAACGTGTCGCGCACGTCCACCGCGCCAACGATATCAAGGAAAAACGTTGTGTCCGATTCCCCGCCATCCGCAAGCGGCGTAAGCACGCCATTTACCACCAGGTAATTGCGGTAAGCCGCCGCCATGTCACCTAAGGTGATATTACCACCTTCATATTCTGGCGCAATGAAATGGTAGCGGACGGTTATGTCGCCGTAGTACGCGTTTTCTTGCACTACAGATATGCTGTTTATCCGCTGCACGCCTGGAAGGCCTATCGGTACGCGGTCAGACGCGCGCAGGTTAAAGCTGAACCACGCGTAATTAAACGAGTTCAACCTCCCGGCCACGTCCGCCGTAATAGTGGCAAGCGCCGCGCCGTTCTCGATATGGGCGACGAACGCGCCATACCCGCCGCGGTTTATGCCGAAAAGAGGCAGGCGTACAGGCTGCAAAACCTGCGGGCGGCGAAAGTTCGATATCATGTCAAAGCCATACACGGGGCTTATAAACCGCTCCTCGTGGGCTTTGCCGTTGTTAAACTCTATTAGCGCGCCGGATCCGGCTGGGATGAGTATAAAGCCATCCTCGTGCAGAGTGCCCGCGCCGAAGAAGCGCATAATCTCAATATCGGAAATCCTGCTATCTTCCGATGAAAACTCAATTTGATAAACAGGAACGTTAACAACCAAGCTATCCCCTTCAAGCATAAATTCTATGAAAACCGTTGCCAGGTCGAGGGTCAATTCGCTTTCCACCCCCGCAGCATGGTTATCGTAATCAAGCTCTTCCAATGTATACCCGATTTCGGCAAACAGTCGCAGGACGCGCTGTGCGTTTACGCCGCCCCGGACAGCGTCTGACATGCGCATAAAGTCCGGCATGGCTGTGGTTGAGTTAAAGTTCCGCTCAAGCCACGCGCGGTCGGCATCATCTGCAATTTGTCCAAGCACGCGGGTTTGGAACCGTTCTGTTTCAATGTATCGCGGCAGTGCGTGTATGCCTAAGTCCATATTGCCCATTATAAACTTCAGCACGACGCCGTCCCGTATCGAAAAAATCTCAGCCTGATTGTGGCGTACGGAATCCGTATAGCTCCAACGGATGGCTTGCCTGTTTCTGTCACCGAAATAGCGTATTCCTATAACTGAGTTCATTATATTGCGTTCAAACGCGTTAGCTCGGCTGTCTAAAAGCCTTCCCGGCGGGGACGAGTGCCAAACCATTCCGTTGCGTTTATCGTACACGGCGATCGTTGCCTGTACAGGGTGTACATAGAGCGCCAAATATTCATTCTCCGCCGCACGCAGCATGTTTGGTACGGCTGGCGCGCCGTCTGTCTGAATCGGCGCAAACTCTACCCTATCCCCGGCTATCGTGGAAACGGGTGTAAGATGGGAGAAGGTATAGATTTCAAAGCTATTGAGGTAGATATTGAACCCAAAAACGAAGGCGGCAATGGCAATCGCAACAAGCAAAACGTTACGCCATCTGCGTATAGCGGTGGAGCGCGGCTTCATAATTCTTTTGAGGATTTTCATTTACAGCCTCCTTTCATTCTGGTGAATATAGACAATTTTGGCAAACGCAGTTCGCCTCTATGGTTCTGGTGAGCGGGTGAGCTGGCGAACAGAGTTAGCCCCTACATTCGGAAGGTAACTTCCCTGTATATGCTGTTGATGAAAACATATAGCTGCTGTATAAGCGAGAAGAACAACGTTATCAAGAATAAGATTATCATTAAAGCCACAAATGTGAATATAACAGTTGCGACGGCCTTAAAGACGCCGTAGTTATGGATAACAATCAGACCGATAAATACCAGCAATACAAACCAGCCGATCCCAATCCCTACTAAAAGGTTAAAGAACCCAGTTTCCTGCATAGTTATGACATTGCTGAAAAGCGTTGCCGGGATAAGTATCAGCACCAGCGGCGTCATGGCGTAGCATACAGTCATAAATATTTCCTTGAACTTACCCTCACCGTCCGTCAATGATGTAACCGCCCAATTACTGATGCAGAACAGGACGAGGACGGCGAAAATCGTTATGGTGTCCCATAAGCTGTTTGACCAATGCGGATGATCCTGATTAACCAAAATTGAAGTGAACTGGTTAAAGAACGCATAAGATACGCACACTAAAAGGAAATTTAGGAACGCCATGCGGAGCGTACCCTCTTTTTCGAATTTCATCCTGTGAAACCCATCTATCGGGCGGTAGAGAAGGCGCATGTTAAGGGCGTAGAACTTGAATATTTTCTTTATCATACCGCACCGTCCTCTTCAACGCCGGAACGTTTAACTTTCCTGTAAATCGAGCGCGTTACGAACAATCCCACCAAAACCATCACACCCGTGAAGACGAACGAAATGTTTTCCTCAACGAAAACTTGGCGGCGGCGAGCCAATGCCATGGAGAAATAGCGTAGATCCATGCCGCGCCGCAGATACTCCATCGCTATCGTGTAATTACCGTTTTGCAGATGATACCTGCCGATGCCCGTAAAAGCAAGTTCGGAGTTTTCGTTAATGACGAGAACTTGATGCCAGATTTCAAAGCTGCCGGCCTCGTCGCCCGCGTAGCGCAGGGCGATCGCTTCATTTATTAACATGCCGTACGCGGTCGGCTCAAACTCGATAAGGCGGCCGCGCAGAGAATCCAAAATAAAGATATTGTCCCCAAAGGATGCGATGGCTACTGGGTTCCTGTTCATCCCCATTATGCTGCCTTCACCGCTGAATACATATAAGAGGTTACCTTCGGAATCGTAAGTAAATACGCGGCCAACCGCCCCATCTAAAACGGAGAACTTTCCGCTATCCCTCGCGGTAATATCTATAAATTCCGAGTTCACTACAAACGGGTTATATGATTGGACGCCCGCAATGGCGATGTTATCGTTGAAATTGCGCAAAACATTGTTGCCGCGGGGGTTGAGGCGCATAACCTGGTCGCTCTCCGCCGTGCGTCCAGCGTGTGTTGCGAAGATAAAACCGTACGCGTCTACGTCGATGCCTGTAAACTCCGTGGGGATAAAGCGCTCCATCCTATCGCGCTGTGCTTGGGTTGCTATCATGCGCCAAAACATCTGCGCCGGGCTTATGCTGACGGAGATTGTGCCGAAATAGCCAAAGAACTCTCCGTTTGCGTCGAAGCGCATTATACCCTCAAAAACATTGGCGACGACGGCGTATACACGGCCTGCATTGTCGGCCACTATGCGGCGCGGGCGAAAATCCACTACATCGCCCAGCATATCCATATCAGGGTTTTCTATACTGCTTAGAAGATTTGCATCTATATCCAAAATCACGATACGCCTGTTGTTTGTGTCCGCAATATATATCATTTGGTTTATGCAGACGAACACGCCGTGCGGCGCGTTGAACCTATCCCAGACCTCACCGTTGTAAAACCCATCAATAACCATTATTAGGTTGATATCCCGGTCAAAAACTACTATACGGTTGTTGCCTGTATCGGCTACAAAGAAATTGCCATCTACGCAGACGGCCACGTCCATCGGGTTACTGAAAGGACCGAGGCTTGCGTCGATATCTACGGCGGAGATTGTGCGTGTCGGCAAATAGGCCACCGGCGCGGGGACGACGGCCGCCCAGAAATTGTACTCAAACCCCTGGAATGGTGAGGCGGCGTTGCCCGCCGTGGCGGACGCAGCAAAAACCAACACCACCGCAAGCATATAAGCCACGTATCTATTTATTAACCTCAAATCGCGCACCTCCTGTCATTAAAATCCAGTATCAATCCTTCATCCCCGAAGTTGCCATGGTTTCCATAATCCTTGACTGGGCTAAGATGAAGAATGTTATAGGCACAATCATCATAATAAACATAACAGCCGCACCCGCGCCTGCACGGGCAAACCCGCCGCCGATTATTTGGTTAAGCGCGAAGCTGAGCGGCTTTAACGCCTCATCCCTCAGGAAAATACCGCCGGTGGCACCCCAAAGGGATTGGAACATCAGGATTATAACCGTAAGCCATGCTGGCTTTACGTTTGGCATAACTACGGAAAGGTATATACGGAACTCGTTCGCGCCGTCTAAGCGTGCCGATTCTATAAGAGAGTCTGGTATCTGCGTCATAAATTGGCGCATGAGGTACAGGCCAAGCGATGCGGCAAATGCCGGCACAATGATTGCCAGGTAAGAATTGTTCATCCCAAGTGCCGTGATGATCATATAGTTCGGTATGGCCGTAACAGCGGCAGAGAACATAAGAGAAAGAACGACTAGGTTAAAAAGAAACTTCTTCCCCTTAAAATCTATCTTGGCAAGCGGATACGCCGCCATTGACGCTATGATCAAGTGGCCGGTAGTGCCGAATGCCGTGATGATCAAGGTGTTTACCACGTAACGCGAGAACGGCACCCACGTGGCCTGCATAAGGACGGCTAAGTCGGCGAAGTTACTCATCGTCGGGTTTCTGACGAGGAAGCGCGGCGGGAAGTAAAACAGCTCGTCAAGCGGCTTAAAGGCGTTGCTGATGGTTAATATCAGCGGCAAAACCATAAACGCCGCTAAAATAGCGAGTATGGCGAATAAAAATAACGTACCGCCAAAGGAGCGGTTCACCTTCATTTTGAAGAAGCGTTTGCGCCTCTTCTTTTGGTGAATGCCAGCCACCTGCTTCATTGAAGGGTCTATAACGCTCATTACGTCCCCACCTTTCGCAGAAGCCGCTGTACGCCCTTATTCGCTCCAATCATGATTAAGAATAGTAGCGTAGCGATAGCGGACGCGTATCCCATCTCAAACCTTATGCTGCCAAAGTCCTGTAGATGGGTAATTACCGTATGCCCCGCATAGTTGACGCTGG
>WQWB01000038.1 GCA_009785555.1 Defluviitaleaceae bacterium
ACCTCCGTCGGCACCTCATTTCCGTTTGCGTCTAAGTGCATGACCTCGAGGTGATCCGACCCCGTTGAATCCACCTTGTCTATGGACTTTTTTATATAATCCGAAGACAACTCCCCGTTGGGCTGAAACATTGGGAAAAGTTTATCGGAAGTTTCGTTAAACACCTTTAAAAACAGCTCTTTATTATCAAAGCTAAACAGGCGCAAAATTTCTGTATTGCAGTCTATCATTTTCCTGTCCGCATCATAAATAACAATAGCTATCGGCCCGGTTTCCAAGATAAGGCGCGTACGCTCGTCCAACTCCTGCTCGCGCAATTTGCGCTCAAGGACCTTTATTTCGCGCAGGTCGCTGACAAAGGCGTATTGCACGATGTGGCCATTGCGTTCCCTGCACATTATATTTACGTACATAGGTATAAGCTCGCCGCTAAGCGTAAGACCCATCCATTCAAAGGAAATGCCGCCTTTTTCAAACGCCTCTTTTATGTAGGCGGAAGCAAGCTCAACCGATGGCGTACCGCACGGCTGACACAAAGGCGCAAAAGTGTGGAAGTTTTTTATATACTCCTCCTCACTCTCAACGCCAAACCACTCAACAACTTGGCGGCTTGACTTAACCAAAATGCCGTTTTCATCCCACTGGTTAATTATAAACGGTGCGGAGTCTAATATCTGCTGCATGTTTTCATACATTTCTCGCTCTTTTTCCGTTGCCGCCTTTACGGCTGTTAAGTCCGTCGTGTATGCGGCAATAAAGTTTTTGTCGCCGCGGCGGAAGCGTACAAGAAAGATTTCACACGGTACGGGTGTGCCGTCCAGTTTTTGGTGCATCCATTCAAATTTTATGCGATCCTGCACAAACGCCCGCTTTACCATATCATACGCTTTCTGGGAAGAGTGTGCCCCGTCTGGTTGAAACTCCGGCGAAAGCCTTTCAAAATTCGCAATATACGATTCCTGGTCCGGCAAATCAAACATCGTAATCGACTGGCGGCTTGTTGATATAAGCTCTATATCCTCATTCCAAATATTCATTATGTACGGCGAAGCACTAATAAACACTTCGTTAAGTTCCTGTATCTCCCGCTCTCTTTCATTTTCGGCCTTGATAAATGATAAGTCCATTATTAACGCGGAAACAATTATAACAAGAGACAAGATTATGGCTAAGACCTTTGTGGCCATCGACCCGGTAATAAATATGCCAACCAATAAGCCTATGGCCGTTGCCGCCGCTACGGCAATTATAAATTTATGGTAAAGCCTTGCCGTTTTAAACCTTTTCATATCATGACCTCACGTCTGTAGATATATACATTATACTACAATCTAAAATTATATCAACAATTTTTCTAATTTATTTGACAAGCTATGATTTGTGTGTTATACTCCGTTTAAATGGTTTACTTAAATTATAAGCAATTAAAGAAAGGTGAAGTAAAAGTTCTATGCACACATGGTTTATTATTTTATCGGTTATCATGTTCGTAACATGTATCGCCATCAACATCATGATTTTGATGCAGAAAAAGAAAAATGCCGGCATGTCTGCAGGCGCAGGTGCTTTAGGCCAAAGCGGCGGTAGTGGCGGCGGCGATACGTACTGGGAGAAAAACAAGGGTCGCTCCTTGGAAGGCAAATTAGAGCGTTACACCAAAATCGCCGGTGCGTTTTTTATGGTTATCGCGCTTATTTTAAACGTATTATATTAGATTGTATAGCATAATGGGATTATATTTCATCTAGCTATTTGAGCAAACGTAACAATGTCATACTATGTTCTTGACTTAGAATACAACCAATACTTCGATTTTAGGGACAACCGCCGCCCAGAGCCGGCCTGCCCCGCCGAAATCATCCAAATGGGTTTGGTTGTTATGGACGATAAATTTAAAGTGCTGGACAGGCGTGAAACTTTGGTACGGCCGCAGATATACCGTCGCCTACACCCTTATGTAGCACGTATTACCGGCATAAATAATAAGGATTTGCAAAGTGCCCCTGTCTTTCCGGACGCCTTCAAGTCCTTTTTTGGCATAGCTTTTGGCAAGAAAGCTGCCATATGCACCTGGGGGCGGGACGATATAAAGGAACTATACCGCAATATACTCTTTTATGACCTAAACCATAAAAAGCTGACACGGCAATATATAGATGTACAACGCGTATACGGGGAATACCACCGAAACACCAACCCAATCACTCCTGAGGTTGACCCGGAGACTGGTGAAACCATTACCCCCCCAATCCAGCAAACGGCTTTAAAAACCGCGGTAAACCGCCTTGGCCTTGCGGAAGAACGGCGTTACCACATGGCTCTTGCTGACGCGGAGTACACCGCCGAGATTTTGCGCCACATGCTTAGCGACCCGCAAAATACTTGCGACATCACCCGTGCAGAGCTTAATTTAGAGCTTTTGGAGAATCAAACATTAAGCCGCAAAAACTCCATAAATGTACGCCTCCTACAACAGCATGGGGAACATCTGCTTGGCAAGAAACTTACCGAAAAAGAAAAAACCGCACTTATAGAAATGTACATGTTTGGGCGGCTTGGCAAGTTTGACGTAACCTCGCGCCGCGGCAAACGTAGGCTGGCCGGGGAGCTTAAGTAAAGTTTAATATGGAGCTAACTAATGGTAACTAAAATCATCAGCGGTGCTGTGGACGGCGTAGAAGGCACTATAATTACGGTCGAGGTCGACCTATCCGCAGGCCTGCCCGGCACTGAAGTCGTCGGCCTGCCCGACTCTGCCGTGCGCGAAGCCAAGGAACGCATCCGCGCAGCCATCCGCAATTCCGGTTTCCTTCTGCCCCAACAACGCGTAACGATAAACCTTGCCCCCGCAAGTACGCGTAAGTTTGGGGCTTCTTTTGATTTGCCCATGGCCGTCGGCATCCTAGCCGGCACAAACGAAATCGCAGCGGATCGCGCACAGGGTGTCTTTGTATCTGGCGAACTGTCCCTTGACGGCAACATCCGCCCCGTGGACGGCATCCTGCCCATGATAGACAACGCCTACCGCGAAGGCGTTAAACGCTTTATAGTCCCGTACGATAACATGAAGGAGGCATCCCTCATCCGCGGTGCGAAGGTCGCGTCGGTTAAGACTTTAAGGGATTTGGTCACATTCTTCAAATCCGGCGTCCTCCCTCAATACGAGGAAGTTGAGCCTGATGATGACGAGTGCCAGCAAAACGATTTCTTACCAGATTTCTCTGACGTTAAGGGGCAGTCACGCGTTAAGCGCGCCTTGGAAGTCGCCGCGGCCGGCGGCCACAACGTGCTGATGACAGGGCCGCCAGGCAGCGGAAAAACCATGTTAGCTAAACGCGTGCCGACAATCCTTACCAATCTTACCTTTGACGAAAGTATCAGCGTAACCAAAATCTACAGCGTCGCCGGGCTTACGCAAAACACGGCCTTGATGACGAAACGCCCCTTCCGTTCTCCGCACCATACCACTTCGTACGCCGCACTTATCGGCGGCGGCAAGTTCCCCGTACCTGGCGAGGTCAGCCTCTCCCACCACGGCGTTCTGTTCCTCGACGAGTTCCCTGAGTTCAGCAAAGATGTGCGCGAAGCTCTCCGCCAACCAATGGAAGACGGAAGCGTAACCATATCACGCGCGGCAGGCAAAACGACATTTCCATCCGTTTTTATGCTCATCGGCGCAATGAACCCATGCCCCTGCGGCTTTTTCGGAGACGGCAACCGGTGCGCCTGCTCCCAGCGCGACGTAAACAATTATCAGGAAAAGTTGTCCGGACCATTAATGGACAGGATAGACATACATATCAACGTGCCGCGCGTGGAATACGACAAGCTCCAATCCGCGCAAAAACCAGAATCGTCGGCAGTTATTAAGGAACGCGTCGCAAAAGCCGTAGCAGTTCAGCAGACTAGGTACGCAAACTACCCGGCAAAAACCAACGCCCGCCTCACCGAAGCAATGTTACAGGAGTTCTGCTTCCTATCCCCGCCCTGCGCGGCTATGCTTGCCGACGCGTACGAAAAGATCCAGCTCTCCGCTCGCGCATACACGAAAGTATTAAAAGTCGCGCGCACCATCGCCGACTTGGACGGCTCGGCGGACATTGCGGAAAAGCATTTGGGCGAGGCCTTGCAATACCGCGCGGCGGATAATAAAATACGGTATTTATAATTTTGAGGTGTGTATATGATTTTACTGGATGATATTAAAACATGGGTGTACCGTGCGAAACATGATAACTTATCTTACGTCTTATCAGATGCAGACTAAATCCTTCTCTGATCTTTTTCCGATGAGCGGTTGGTGCGAGATATCTCGGAATTTTTCGGAACCCGTAACTCATGACCCATTGATATGTATCTGCAATAAAATTGTACATAGTGAACGCAAACGTTCTTGAGCGAAGCGTACTTAGTTTGTGCGAGCTTAATACGATTTATTACAGGCTAGTGTAACGTAGACTACGGCGTTATCTACCGCTGGTATAACTGCTCCGCATTTCGATGCAGCCGTATTTGAACACGGCGCAAACGACATTATTTATGCGATGATATGTACGAAAATGATTTACAACGCGGTATAAACCCGGAGTTATGGGAGAATTTACTGCCTATCATCAGAAAATGGATATCAGAACTTCAAGGCTGTACGGAAATTAGCATAAACGGATTCAGCGGGCAATGGTGGCTGTTCTTACAAAAAGCTGGATCATAACGCGATCGGACAAAACATCATATTCTAGGACAGGATTTTCCCTGCAACGACATATATAATATCCTTGAAGGGAGGGATCGCTTGTGAACTGGATTAACGCTCTGTCAAAGGCTATCGAATATATCGAAGATAATTTAACGGATAAAATCAATCTTGATGAAATATCACGGCAGGCATTTTCATCAGATTCACATTTCCAGCTCATTTTCCATCTGGTGACGGGCTTGACGGTTGGGGAATATATCCGCAACAGACGTCTTAGCCTTGCGGCGCACGATTTACGCGAGCCACACGCCAAGATCATCGACGTCGCCATGCGCTACCAATACGATACGCCGGAAGGCTTTTCCAAAGCGTTTACGCGGTTCCACGGTGTTGCCCCATCAAAGATTAAGGGTGGCCGGGCACGTGTCTTTAACCCCTTCACGATCAACATATCAATTCAGGGAGGTTTTGAAATGTCTTGGAAAATTGCAGACGAATTTTTATTACTTGATTGGGTTGAAATTAAAGAACAAGGCGAACTATCACCGGAAGAAAAGTACAAACAGATTGCTGCGTGGGCAGGTGCCGCACGCGGACGCAACCCAAAAGTGTTTGATGCCTTATGCGATTGGCTTAAAAACGACGATGAGTGGAAAACGGACAAACTGCCTGAGAACGAACAAATCCTTATACAAGGCGTATTTGCGCAATTTAAGGATCAAAACGCAAGACTTCGGGCATACCTTAAGGAACTAGAACCGTCAGGTGTTGTAAATCCGCCTGTCTTCAAAGCACTTGATGAGTTTGATAATGCTTTGAACGGTGTTATACCTGAATATTTAAGCATTATAAGTGATTCCATAAGGCATATGTTTACCGACTTTTCATGTATGCTGGATAGTTGCGTACGCAAAGATATTAGCGGTGATAAAACAGGAGCGCATGGATCAGACACTGTTGAGCATTACGGCTTTTGTGGGCATTTAAAAAATCTTGACGCACATGTCCAGTGGACATTGTTCATGCCGGATTGGGTTAAGAAGCAGCAACAAAACTTTCAGGTAAATAGCTTTGAATACAAAACCCTTCCCGCCATGCGTTTTATCGGCAAAGAAACTGGTGACCACGAAAGCATGGAATGGCGCAGGGATTTATTTGACACATTAGATAAAATGCGCGAATATAAATCAGAGTTTAACCACGATGTAATGTTCTGCCACCACTACGGCAAGGGTGTAAACATCGAGCCGTGGCACGGCTTTTGGGGGCGGTTTATGAAGGCTGGCACCCCCGTACCAGACGGCTTCATATTTTTCGATTTGGTGCCGGACGACACAGATACGCCCTACCTAACCTTCCGCTCACAATTCGCATACGCTACCTTCAGCGGCGACTTGGAAGCCATGCACAAACGCGAAGGCTACGACGGTGACGCCATGTACGACATAACCCGCAATATCATTCTTGGGCAGGGTGTTACCATCCCTTATCCGGAAATATATTGGACGGCAGAAGTCTTCATAGGCGGTGCCTGCGATGATTGGAGCACGGCGTATATGTTCTCGGTTACCTATGATAACGATATATGATACATTTCCTTATAAACATGGCGCTTACACTAGGCCATGTTTTTTTCTTCCCGTAAAGTGCTATTCCTATTTTTTTTTATTGCCGCCCCTCGTGCCCCAGTCGTCGTTTTTAATAGTTATGGCGGCGTGGATGCGCGTATAAGTCAGCGACAGACCATAAGCGAAGAAATAAACCGGGATGAACAGAAAGCGGATCGGTCTATATAGCAAGTAGAACGTATTATGCTTGTACATCACGATTATAAAGAATAGGAAAATATCAACAATGTCAATATAAATCCCGCTTGAAAATAAAGTAGATAAAAAAATCATCTTGGCGATCAACCAAAAATAGCTTTCACCAAAAGACCAAAATAAGTACCATAATTTTTTGGGAAACAGGTCGTGAACTGTCTTTAGGCTTGTAATGTATGCAGAACGCTGCCAACGCCTCCTTTGCGACTGGAACTTCTTCCAAGTGGTTGGGACGAGCGTCTCGCAATAAGCGGTATTTTGGTAGCGCGTCTTTCCGCCGGACATTTTAGAGAAGGCCGTAAGCGATCGGTCATCACCCGCGGAAACATCAACGCCGAGAAATGTGCACCGCTTAAATTCTTCCAGATTCTGCATAATAAAATCTTTTTTATGCAGGCTGAAAGCGCCGCTGCAAATAACGACGTCCCCGGTTACCGACTGCGCCGCTCTACCCAATTGGAACGAACCGAAATATGAAATTGACTGAAGCCTCGTCAGGAAGTTTTTATCCTTATTTAAGATGCCTATATTGCCGACGCAGGAAGTCGTCTTCCCATCCTCAAACGGACGCAAAAGCTCAGTCAATGCATTAGGTAGTATCTCGCTGTCCGAATCCAATAAAAAAATGTAATCGCCACCCGCCCGGCCAAACGCGTCGATCAAAAGCTCACGTTTGCCGCGATTCTCATCAAAGCGCACGATATTAAAGATAGGTGCACCTGGAACATCATGATGGCTTTCAGCAAATGATTTTGCAACCTCATATGCGGTAGTATCCTTGCTTCCGTCATCCAAGAAAATCACTTCGTACGGGGAATAGTCCAAAGCAAGAATATTTTTAAAAATTGATACGATGGATTCGGGGTTTTCGTTATAGCAAGTTATAACGCACGAAACTTTGTATTCCTTTGTAAGTTTCTTTTTACACGGTACATAGCATAATGCCAACACTTCTTTTATAAGGAGATACACAAACATTATGCCGCCTAAAAAATACCACTGTTCTGTCCTCGCGGTAAAACGCCAAATAACAAGGATGCACACGGCCATAAACAAAACCGAGCCTATCTTGCCCATTACGGAAAATGGGCGGTTCAGTTTCGCCACTTCTTTTGGATTTATCCTATATGAATCCTTCCTTCGGAATTGCTCATAAAACTTCTCTTCTTCGGTATTACTTATATTCATCCTAACCCCTCCCGCTACAACCGCCAATAACGGTAATCACATCCATCTATGGCATTTTTGTCTAACATACTCCTAACGTCAATAATGATTTTTTCATTATTAGGGAAATCACCAAACAGCGCTTCAATTTGAGACATACCCATACTCCGAAACTCTTTATGCGCCACAGCAAACACCATACAATCCAATTTCGGCATATTTTCAATATCCGTAATGTCTATGTCATACTCTCGTTTCGCTTCCTCTGTGGAGGCGTTTGGATCGTAAACAAACGGCCTAATACCGTATGAGCGTAGGTAATTTACCAGATCGACAACTTTAGAATTCCGGATATCCGGGCAATCCTCCTTAAATGTTAAGCCAAGGACGGCAACATTTGCCTGTCTAACATTTTTTCCGGCCAAAACCAATTGCTTTATAACGGCGTCGCCAACAAACGTACTCATTTTCTCATTTATCCTCCTGCCAGAAAGGATTAACTGGCTATGGTATCCCAGCTTTTCCGCTTCATAGATAAAGTAATGCGGGTCGACGCCGATGCAATGCCCTCCAACCATGCCCGGGTGGAATCGCAGGGCGTTCCATTTCGTGTTCATGGCGTCCAAAACTTCCTGCGTATTTATGTTCATCCTATCAAACACCATCGCTAACTCATTCATAAACGCTATGTTAACATCGCGCTGGGAGTTTTCTACAACCTTACATGCCTCCGCAACCTTCATGCAGCTTACTTTATGCACCCCGGCCTCTATAATAAGCTCATAGATGCGCGCGATATCCTCCAAGCTCTCCTCATCCATTCCCGACACTATCTTCACGATATTTTCCAGCCTATGTACTTTATCGCCTGGGTTAATCCTTTCCGGCGAATAGCCGACCTTAAAATCCATGCCGCATCGATAACCGGAACTCTTTTCTAGTATGGGTATACATATATCTTCGGTAACTCCGGGATAAACCGTTGATTCATATACAATGATGGAATCTTTAGAAAGGTTCCTACCTATCATCTCGCTCGCAGAAGCTACGGCGGTCAAATCCGGCGTGTTGTCACTGGCTAAAGGCGTTGGAACAGAAACGATAATGAAGTTCGCTTCCTTAAGCCTTGCTTCATCGGATGTAAACTCAACAGAACAGCTTTTAATTTCGTCGTCGCCAACTTCATTGGTGGGGTCTATACCATTTTTGTAAGTATCTATTTTTTCTATATTTACGTCAAACCCAATCGTGCTTACTTTTTTGGAAAACGCAACCGCTAGCGGCATACCCACATACCCCAAACCAACCACCGCCAGAGCTTTCTTCCCGCTTTTCAATTCATAGTACAAATCTTTCATAATTCGATAACCTCTCAAAATCTTTAAAATAAAATACGATATGCTTATTATTTCGACATATTAATTTAATATGTTTAATAATATCTAGCATTTTTGAAAAATTTTCGGAACGTTCGCATGGACGCCAAATTTTTCTTTTCATTTAATTGAAATTATGATATTATACTGATTAAACATAAGTTTGAAAAAACCGTATATCTCTATACATAAAAAAGGAGTGAACTTTATGAATTTTAATTTTTTAGCTAGCTTTGGATTGGAGTACGCATCTGACCAAAACGCATTTTTCTGGCTTATCTTTGCATGGGTGGCCGTGGTTGCACTGCGGGCATGGTTTACGCTTGCATACGCGGGATTGCTTAAAAAAGCCAAATCTTCCGCCGCACATGGCATTGCAGACGCCGCCGCCATCGATCACCTCAAACCCGCCGTCCTGCGCCGCGCCGCACGCTACTACGCCGAGCTCGGTGAACGCGGCATCGCACGTATAGACTCCGTGGAGATCGTACGCAAATCCACCCGTAAACTTAAAGTTATGTGGTGGAGCTTTGACAGCGCAGGCAGGTTCCTAGACGCTATGGACTGGGGCTTGATTATCGCGGGTATCTTGTTTACCATACTAGCAAACGCTGCGCCAGCATTTGCCGCCGCCACACTTGTCCTATTTATCGCAGGCCGCCTGTTTTGCACATTTTTTGACTATAAACAAGCGCGTGACGAGTTTTACGACGAAATGGCGCACCTCCTGGATCGCGATATTGGCAAACTCTACGTTACCGACGTAACCGCCGCCATCAATAACTTCCGCACAGAACTTAAAGGCATAATGACCTACCAGGCACAGTACCTCAGCAACTCGATCAACGAGATGAGGGACAAACTGGCCGCTGTCTCTGAAGAAACGCTTAGCGAAACAGCCAACACCATACGTGAAACTTTGCAAAGCGTCGCCGCCGGTGCCGATACCGTACTAAAGCCATTGGAAGAATGGCGCGTCGCAATCGGCGACTCGAAGAACGCACATGAAGAACTTAATATATCGCTTGAAAAAATGAGTAACGCCGCCGACAGCTTTAAGGAACGCGTCGCCGAGCTTGACAGGCTTATCGAAGGATATAAAGCCGAATTTTTAGTGAACAACAAAAACGTTGAATCCTCTTTACTTCGTTTGGGCGAGATAACGGAACGCATTGCAGAGCTTACGAAAAACTCCTCCGCACAGACTGAGGCGGTGCAAGGCACACTCGAATTCGTGCGCGACAACCAAACCATGCTCAGCGAAAGCATGAACCAATACGAAATCGCACTTAAGGACATCTCCGCCCAAACCGGCGAAGGTCTTGGCAAGATTATTGAATATCACACCCAGAACTCCTACAAAACGCTTACGGAAAATGCCGTTAAAAGCGTTCAGGACGCAGGCAGCGCAAATACAGAGCTGATGAGTAATATGCAGGGTCTCGTCAATAAGCTGATCGAACAGTCGCAATCCGAGACATCGCTCATCCTAAATCTTAAGGAACAAATAGAGCTTGAGCTTTCCGGTTTGAAAAAACAAGTTGGGATACAAAAAAACATCCCAATCACGGATAACAACGCGGACTTAAAAGACAACGAATAGATGAAGCCGATACCAGAGCTACTTGAGCAATATGAAAACCCATTGCCGCAAATAAAATGCGACAAGACAGCTTTCCGCCTAGATACGGCCCGCGATGTCTATGGTGAATTTACGCTGACCAACGCAAGCGCCGGCGGTCTGCTTTCTGGTGTTATTGAAAGCGACTTACCCAACCTTTCCTTCACTCCGGCATCATTTTCCGGCAATAAAATCAAAGTTACATTTAAGTTTGAACTTGGAATTTACCAGCCCGGCGACACGGCGAACGCACGCATTATCGTCACCTCTAATGGAGGTGAGATTGTGTTACCCATATACATTACTGTTATAGCCAAAACTATTGCGACAGACGACGGCACGGTGTTGGCTACGCTTAACGATTTCCACACCCTGCACAGCAGTAACGCGGCAGATGCGGCAAAACTGTTCGCGCGAAAGGATTTTGGCGATTGGCTATCCTCCATGCCAAACAGTGCCTCTGTAAATATCGAGTTGTATAATCATTTAAAAGTTGACGCAAACAAAGAACGTGCTGCGGATAACTTCTTAATCTGCCACGGCATGAAAGAGAAGGCCAGGATTTATACCAAAAGCAGTGAAACGGACATAACGATACAGCCCGGTATGCAGGACGGAATAAACGGCATTATAGATGTCCTTAAGACGGCACCAGGCTTTGCCGAAGCCGACGTTTTTATACCAAATTGCCAGCCATGGCTGCAGCTTATTACGACAAAACTAACTGATTCATCATTCAACCCAGGCGGTCTTGGCTGTATCGACTATGTAATCCAACCTACCTTATTTACGAAAAAACGCGCCATGGCAACCGTAAAAATAAACACGCATGATGAAGTCTATGAACATAAACTTTTTGTTAATGCCTTGCCGATATTAAATTCATCACTCAGTAAGGATACATTCTTTTTGCAAGACAGCGGCTGTATCAAAATCATCAACAATACGACCGGCGATTTAAAGGTCGAAATTATCAACAAACACGATTTCATACATTTTGAGGGTAGGTTTTACCTAGTTAGCAAAACCGGAGAAATCCCTTTTACCATAAAACTGGATGCCGGACGCTTTGCCCGCATCGCAAACAATACGGAACGCGGCGGAGTGGCGCGTAACAATGAGTTTAACCGTGTAGAGATAACCCTAAAAACCGTTTTCAACGGCGTCCTGTATACTCAAACAGTTTTCCCGTGGATATCTCTGCATAAGGGTATTTTATAACTTTTATATGACAAACAATACACTAACGCATAAAATAACCAAACTGGAAGCCATTTACCGCAAAAGCGACGACAACCGCTCGGCATGGCTGCTTTCGTTGCGTTATTACCAGCTTTACCGCCTTACAGGTGATAAGGATGCTTTGTTATCCGCCTCAGACTTGTCCAAAGCATATTATGCAATGAATTTTCACTCTATGCAATCATTGCTTTTGCACATCTATATAGAAATTGATTTAAACGGTTCAGCAAAAGCCCAGGAATTGTTGGATAAATTAAAACCTCTCCGTAACGTTATTAAGCAAACCCCATTCCTGCACGCCGCACATTTATATATTGATGCGATTATGGACTTTAAGCGCGGCAAAGCACGCGCTTCACGCAAGGCGGCGGCGGCTTTGCTTTCCCTTGCGAAATCGGAGAAAAACGTTACCGTCGGACATTATATACAATGTTTTCTGGCATCCTACTATATTACAACGCACGACCGCGAGGCCGCACTTACCTCCCTGCTTAACGCGCTGGAAACGGATGAAAGCTGCTCCTTTCTTTATATCCTAATCGGAGATTTCCTTGTACGCGAAGAATACACAGGCGTTGAAGGTACACCGCTTATCGCCGCCTACCTGCGTTATGCTTTAAGCAACGGCCTGTATATCGACTTAATCGGCGTTATGGAACGAAATAAGCAAGTCGTGCTTTCGCTTTGCGCCAGTGACAAGATCCTTTGCCGCGCACTTGCCGACGCCCTAGATGTAGATTGGCTATTAACCGAACTAGTTAAATGCCAAATAAAGGACAGGGAATTTAGCATAACCGCCTATAAATATTATTGTATGGCGGACAACAAACAACTTGCCCTACCCGGCCTAGCAGGCGCTATTGTTATGTCTGCCTACACCAATAAAATTTATGATCTTGGCAGGTACGCATTGGAAAGGTATTTTGCCGAGGATTACGAGCGAGGCGGCCAAGTAGAAGCCTTTGCGGTTTACCTCGCACATTTTTTATACCCTACCCTGTTAAAGCCCGCCGAAATTACGGATATTAATGATTTATTCGAATATGACATATTCGTAGAAAACCGATACGCACGTTATCTATGGATTTTTGAGGATAGAAAATCCACAACAAAAATCGCCGAACTTAACGAAACAGACGGTTTGCGAAAAGCCACGATAACCGCCTCCACGCCGGAATTTGGCTGTATTGTTTTCGATGAGTCAATGAAAAATATTATAGGAGCGGCGATTGTCATACGCCGCAAAATAGGGTCCAGCCCAAACGTTGCCGCCTATGAAACGGCGTACAAACACGGCGGCGCGGCGTCTTTAGATTTGTGCATAGCCTTATCCGCCATTTATATGGCGGATAACGGGTTGACGCAGGATAATATTGATATTTTACGGCACACAGCCGAACTAAAAGGCATATCCAACGGTTTCCGCGCAAAAATACACGCCGCTCTCGGCGTATATTACGCCGACAAAAACGACTATGCCTCCGCCATTGAGTATTTTAAAACGCTTTCGTATGGATTGCTTAATAAAAGAGAAACCGAAAGCCTTTTGCTTGCCCTTACCGGAAACGGAAACCATACGGACGCGGCGTCTCTTATATCAAAGGGAGCGGATATTTCCGACAAAACCATGTTCTACGTCCTGCGTAAAATTGCGGCAGACAGCGCTGCAAACGGCAATACGGCGCTTAACCGCAATATAGCAGCGGCGGCGTACAGGCTTACGCTCTCCAATTGGTATGATAAAAACCTGGTAAATACCACTCTTACGTACGCACGCGCCAACCAAACCGAATGGCAAAACCTATCGCGCACTCTTCTCGCTCTTAACGCCCCAGTCGATGCGCTTGATGAAATCATCCTAAAAACCGCCATTTGGACGAACAGGTTTGATATTGGTGCGCAGAAAGTGTTTAAATCCTTATACAGCCGCAATCCAGACAATGCGTACATCATCACATTTGCGCTTTACGCCGCCTATAAAATAATTATAAACAATATTAAACCAGAATACGAAACTGTAGACGTTATGGAAAGCCTATGCCGGCTTAACCCTGAGGGTGACGCAGA